>SKOL01000609.1 GCA_007120055.1 Anaerobacillus sp. | reverse complement strand
TATAGAAATGGAGTGAATTAAAGATGGAAAAAGTTCAGTTGAAATATCAATTTTTAGTAGACAATGAGTGGAGCGAAAGTTCTTCTAATAAGTGGGTAGATATTTTCTCACCGGAAACAAATGAGGTGGTCGGAGCAGTTCCAGCTATGACTCAAGAAGAAGTAGATAAGGCAGTCCGATTAACGAAAGAAGCTCAACAAAGTTGGGCAGATAGAGCGGTCCACGAAAGAAGTAGTTTACTATATAAGTGGGCGGACAAGCTTGAAGAAAGAAAACAAGAAATCGGTGAAATGATTGCGAATGAAGTAGGTAAGTCACCGTCATCTGCGATCGGTGAAGTCGTAAGGACAGCGGAAATTATCCGTTATACTGCCGAAGAAGGGGTAAGAATTCATGGCGAGTTAATGAAAGGAGATTCGTTTCCAGGTGGTTCTAAAAATAAGTTGGCACTCATTCAAAAAGAACCTCTAGGGGTTGTTCTAGCAATCTCACCGTTTAACTATCCAGTAAACTTAGCGGCAGCAAAAATTGCTCCTGCTTTAATTGCCGGAAATACAGTGGTATTTAAGCCAGCAACCCAAGGTGCGGTTAGTGGGATTTTAATGATAGAAGCACTAGTCGATGCTGGATTACCGAAAAGCGTTGTAAATGTAGTGACTGGTAGAGGAGCAGAAATTGGTGACTTTATTGTCAAACATCCAAACATTGACATGATCTCTTTTACAGGTGGAACAAAGACAGGGCAGGACATTGCCCAAAAAGCGAAAATGATTCCACTCGTTTTAGAATTAGGTGGAAAAGACCCAGCAATTGTATTAGAAGACGCTGATATCGAACAAGCTGCTGCACAAATTATCGGAGGAGCATTCTCTTATTCTGGTCAACGTTGCACAGCGATTAAAAAGGTATTTGTACTCGATAGTGTAGCAGACCAATTAGTTTCAAAACTAACTGAAAAAGTTACACAACTTAAAGTTGGAAAAGCAAGTGAAGAAGCAACGGTTGTTCCACTAATTAATGAAAAGGCAGCTGATTTTGTTGAAGGGTTAATAGTAGATGCGAAAGATAAAGGAGCAAAAATAGTTGCTGGTGGTGGGCGAACTGGAAACTTGATTGAGCCGACCTTAATCGATCAAGTGAAACCGAATATGGACCTGGCCTGGGAAGAGCAGTTTGGGCCAGTACTACCAATTATTCGCGTTTCTAGCGTTTTTGAAGCAATTGAATTAGAGAAAAAGTCTGAATTCGGTTTACAAGCAAGCATTTTCACTAAAAATACTGAAGATGCCTTTACGATTGCTTCTAAATTAAATGTCGGAACCGTTCAGTTGAATGGAAAACCTGAACGTGGTCCTGACCACTTCCCGTTTCTTGGTGTTAAAAATTCAGGGCTTGGAGTTCAAGGAGTCGGTAGAAGTATTGAATCGATGATGCGTGATAAAGTAATGGTTATTAATCTTTAAATTTATATAAGCAAATACGAGGAAAAGAATTTTTGTAAGATCGATCAAAAATTGCTACTTTTACGGGTCTGTCCGAAAACAAAGTGTTAATCACTTACAGGGCAGCCCCGTTTTTTTGCGAATACTCGCTAACCACTTCGAATATGATGGTAAATAAACGAATTATTTATTTTGACTTCAATCATTGCGACCTCTGGAAATTTCCAAACTCCTGTCAAAACAAGTTAATGGATGATACATCCAAATCAACTAAGGAGAGGATGTAGATGAAATTTACTGTAAAATATATACCGCTAAATAAGATCAAGCCTGATGATTCAATAAAAATAACTGGTCATATTAAAAAACTGCAACGTTTAATGTGGGACTGTATGAATATTTTAGTTGTGAAAAAAAATAGTAAAGACGGTACTTATACAATTTTGAGCGGTATTGAACATTTTGAGTATTTTAAAAAACATACAAAAAAAATCTACGCGCCTTGTATTATTGATGATACTATGTCATCAGGAATTAAACCATGGTTTCAACGTCTTAGTAAAAAGCAACCAATTGATGATTTCCCAATGGTTCCAAAAAGTTGGTCAATCGTTCGTTCCTTCCTTAAACAAGAGCCTCGTTTTCAGCAATTATCTAGAGCCCAACAAATTAAAGTTCTAATTTTAGCCATACGCTATAAGAGAACGGTCATTTCTGCAATGAAAACTAAGGTAAACGAAATCACTAGAAAGTAAACGCTAGTCAATTCCTGCTAGGTCACGGGTGATGGTGAAAAGCTATTCAGTATTCTCATTAATAATTTCCTTTATTTAACCGGTACAAAATAATAGAAATATCGACAAAATGTGATAAAATGTAAATTACTAGTTAAATTTTATCATGTATTACTATGAAAAAAGGACTATCTTCCTGTTTGGCAGGAGGGATAGTCCTACTTTTAATCAGTAGTTTACTAACATCCAGTTATCTATTAAAAATACATGGTGATTTAAATAAAGGAGATAAAATGAATATTTGGAAAACCTTTACTTTTTGGAGAACATATTTAAATGCCTTATTTATCATTTTACTTTTAATAGGATCTATGTTTTATATTTCAAAAAAAGAATTACCGGAAATATCACGTACTCACTTTCAAGAGACTACAGACGCTGAGGTTATATACATGGCCGAAGTACTAAACGCGCTAGTTAACCAGTATCTATCATTTGGTGATAATATTCAGGAGTTAATGAATGAAAGAGACTTAGCAGAACCAGAACAATTACTTCAGAATATTGCCGTTTTTTCTTTTCCCTTTGATGGTGGGGTAATTCTTGATAATGAAGCTTTTGCCACACACGTGTATCCACCAACTTTATCATCAATCATAGATACTGATTATCTTTATGAGTATGTAGAAGAAACTATAATGACCAAAGAGATAACCATTTCTACTGCCTATGGAATTCAGACCAAAAAACCATATATTGGAGTATCGATACCGTTATTAAACGAGGAAAATGAGATAGAGCATATTATCCATTTAGGTAGTTACACTGAGGAAAACTTGGTGCTATCAGCGCTTCTAAATCGATCAGAATTAGGCTCAGAAGGATATTCAGGTATTATTGATAAAAATGGGATAGTAATAGCACACCGAGATCCGGATAGAATAGGAGAACAGGGGGCAAATCCCATTGTTCAAAAATTATTAAATGGGGAATCTGGATATGAAAAAACCTACAATTATGAAGGAATTCCTTTTTATGCTTCGTATAAGTATATTCCTGGTTTAGAATGGGGGATTATCGCTCAAGTTCCGGTTAGTAGTACGTATACTTTATTACAAGCCTTTGAAAGTTCAATTTGGAAAATTGGTTTTGTTTCGGTATTATTACTTTCTTTTCTAACTTTTTTTTATGCCCAAAAAACATTACAACCATTTCATCGTATGTATAATGCCATTGACCATATAGCTGAAGGTAAATATAAGCAGAGGTTAGTTGTAAATTTTACTTGGTATCCTGAAATGAAGAAACTTGTAGAAAGATTTAATGAAATGGTAGACAATATTAATGCCTCAAGACAGGAAATAGAACATCAAGCGTATCACGATGCATTAACAGGATTACCTAATAGATACAAATTAGAAAAGCACTTAAAAAATGCAATGAAAAACTGTGATATGAATGGGCAGTCATTAACGCTTTTCTTTATTGATTTAGACCGATTTAAAAGGATTAATGATTTAATGGGGCATCACGTAGGTGATTGTCTATTAATCGAAGCCGCTGATAGAATAAAAAAAGCTGTT
>SKOL01000710.1 GCA_007120055.1 Anaerobacillus sp. | reverse complement strand
TTTCAGCAAGCTGAAACATCGAGAAATCAGATGGAGTCTCGACTCCACCTGATTAAAAGTTCCCACCTACGCTACGCGTTGAGGTGGGGGTCTATAACCCTTAAAACATTTAAGGATTAATCTCTATTTGAATGAAAATCAAACTACCAATAAATTTGCCATATTAAGCTACAATTCAACTCAACTAGATGCAGTATCAAGTGGTACTGCATCTGCATTGGAAATTCATTAATCTATTTATTGATATTCACTTCTTTAATAATTTTTAAGGCTTCTACTAGTCCTGGTAGTTTATCAAAGTTTTCCTTTTGACTATTTTCTAAAATTTCGTTAAAGCGTTTTTGTATGAACTCTTCAACTACCTCTATCGCCTGATGATTAATCATAGTTATACACCTCATAAAATCATTTTTTTATTTTATGTTTTATTTTCTAAGTTGTTAATAATCAGACTAGATTTCCTACGATTAGACTAGAAACGATAAGGTAATGATTTTGGAAATGCTATTGGGTTTGTTTTAGCAATAAAAAAGAGACGGCTGTTTCAGCTCGTCTCCATTGAGTCCTTTTTGAAGTACACGATTATACGATAATTTTGTATCGGAAAACGGGTACTTTTCGGATAACCTCTCATTTTTTCTTACCTCAATTTCCCCATTTGCCTCTGTTTTTGTCTCTACCTTTCCCTTTCCCTGGTTTTTTATCTTCAACCTTCTCTATTATTTTTTCTTCATCATTTTCTTTCTTTTCTTTCTTTTCTTTCTCCTCGTTTTGCTCGGTGTTTAGTTCATCTTGATAATCTTTCGGTCTTGGAAATGGCGTAATAGCTGTATTTTGTAAGGCTCTTCCCATGATCGCTTGAAAGATTTTTGCTGGATGGTTCCCACCAGATGAAGACATAACATGATTGGGACCGATTTTGTCATAGCCGACCCAAACAGCTGTCACTAGCTCTGGTGTATAGCCAACAAACCAGGCATCTCTCGCCCCATTTGCTCCTTGAAAGGCAGCTGTTGAAGGTAATTGAGTCGTCCCTGTTTTCCCTGCTGTCGGTCGATCTAGAGCTGCGTTTCTCCCTGTTCCCTCTTGAACAACGCCCATTAACATTTGTGTCATTGTATACGCATTTTCTGGCGACATTACTTGAACTTCTTCTTCGCTAACATCTAATAAAATTTCTCCCGTACTAGTCGTTATTCTCGTAATAGCATGTGCTTTTTTCATCGATCCTAAGTTAGGAAACATACTAAATGCTTGTGCCATATCTAAAGGTGCAACGCCTTCCGTAAACCCTCCGAGCGCTAAGCTTAAATTTCGATCATCTTGATGTAGTGAGATACCCGATCTCTGTAAAAAATCTATACCGGTACCGACACCAATCTCGTATAACATCGCTACTGCAGGAACATTTACCGAATGAACTAATGCATTATTAAGTGTAACTCTCCCCTGATAGCGGTCATTATAGTTTCTTGGCGAGTAGCCATTAAAATCTATTTTCTCATCAATAATCCTCACGTTTGGGTTATAACCGATTTCTAACGCTGGGGCAAAAACGGCTAAAGGTTTTATTGCTGATCCTGGCTGTCGTTTCAACTGTGTCGCTCGGTTAAAGCCACGATAAACATGATTGCCACGATAGCCGACAAGCCCACGTACAGCACCACTATATGGATCTAAAACAACAGAAGCACTTTGAATAAGTTCATCCCCTGTACTTACAGGGAATAGATCATTCGTCGCGTATATGGTCTCGATGGCATTTTGCACAACAGGATCTAACTGGGTAAAAATATTCAAACCACCTGTCAAAATATATTCCTCACTTAATCCATACTTATTTATAGCTTCTTCAATGACATAATCTACATAACTGGGATATTTTCCCCTTAATCCGTCAAGCTCCCAATCTCGTAAATGAACTTTTTCGTTGATCGCTTGTTCGTATTCGTTTTTACTCAAATAGTTTTGATCGTACAATAAAGAGAGAACCAGATCTCTTCTTTGTTTCGCTTTTTCCCCATTTTGAAATGGTGAATAATGAGTCGGTGCTTTTGGTAATGCCGCCAAAAGAGCCGCTTCCGTTAAAGTGATGTCTTGAACGTTTTTTCCAAAATAAATGTTCGCCGCATCTTGTATCCCCCATGTTCCTTCTCCAAAATAAATTTGATTTAAGTATAATTCGAGAATCGTTTCTTTACTATATTGGCGTTCAATTCGATAGGCCGTAACAATTTCTTGAAATTTTCGGCTGTAAGTACGATCTGATGTAAGGAATAAATTTTTCGCTAACTGCTGAGTAATTGTACTCCCACCTTGAACAACGGAACCCGCTTGATAGTTTCGCAATAATGATCTTGCGATACCTCGAACATCAACGCCTGAATGGTCAAAAAAGCGCTGATCTTCAACAGCAACAATTGCATTAATGACTTCTTCTGGTATGTCGGATAATTGCACATACGTGAACCTTGCCGAGGATAGTTCAGAAACAATCTCGCTATTTTTATCAATAATAACCGTAGGCTTTGGCAACGGCTCTTCTAGCTTACTAAGATCTAACTTTGAAGCATCTGCGACGATCTTTGTTAACGTAATCGCGGTTACTATCATTAACATGATAAGAACAACTAATATTGGTATAACTACCCGACGCACCTTGCTTAATACGTTCATGGTGTAAGCACCTTCCTTTAATCGTAGTAATGAGCTTTGATAAACATGGCTTATCGTGAAGCTACGACTCTTATAAATTTTGAATGTGAAAAAATTAAAAAAACACATGCTAAAAGAACTGTACGTATGTAGTTGATTATTTTGAAGGGTGTTCCTCAACATATTAAAATAAAAAATCCTTACCGTTAGTAGTTCTACTAACAGGAAGGATTTAGAGGCGCTTGAACTATTTATTTTTGCAGGCGCTATTGATCTCTTTAATAATTTTTAAGCTTTCAACTAGCCCAGGTAGTTTTTCAAAGTTTTCTTTCTCATTATTTTCTAAAATTTCATTAAAACGCCTTTGAATAACCTCTTCGAGTATTTCCAATGTCGCATGATTAGATATAGGTATACACCTCTTAAAATCATTATTTTATTTTTATGTTTTGTTGGTAAAGATTGTTCATAAATAGGTTACAATTCCTACGATTAGACTAGAAAAGAATGACTGATCTATTTGTCGAATAACTATGTTGGAAAATGTTCTTTCCTGCGCTTTCCCGGGAAAGGATAAATATTACAGTGATAGGGCAGGGTAGTCTCTTCACTTTTGCTCTATAAAAAATATGATTTATACCTTTCAGTTATTGAAGCTTATGTATGCGTATTGCCCCCCTTTACACGTACGGATTTTACGGTTACTTACAATTACATGCATATTGAACACCTCTATGTACATGCTTTTTAAAGTTACTTACATTTTTGTACACATTGAAACGTCTATCCTCCTGCTTCCAGACAGTCTACTACTATGCTAAAATTCAAGTAACGCATTTAGGAAAGACGAAACGAAGGAGAAAGGATCGATAACCATGTTAAAAAAATTCTCTTTAAAAACCAATAACCGTGATGAAATGCTTGATGTCACGCATGAAGTGCAACAATTTATTAATGAAAACAAAATTACAAACGGGGCTCTAATTATGTATTGTCCTCATACGACGGCTGGGATTACGATTAACGAAAATGCTGATCCCGATGTGAAACGGGACATGCTTCGTCGCTTTGATGAAGTCTATCCTTGGGATCACAAATTAGATCGGCA
>SKOL01000409.1 GCA_007120055.1 Anaerobacillus sp. | reverse complement strand
GCCCACCCAAATTTATCGATGAGGGGCTGGTTAAATAAACTCCAGGCATACACTGCTCCTAAATTGATTTGAATAAGTACTGCACCTAACACTACTAACCATCTATTCATGATGAACCTCCTTAAGATTGAAATGTCAGAATTTTTCGAATGGTAACAAAAAGAGACCAATGTTGTGTGTTTCTCATCAACATTGGTCTCTTTTGCACGCACTAAGGTGTTTGCTTAAAGCCACCAAAATTATATTTTGTTAAATTAATACTTTTTCATAAATACTAAAGTTCCTGCTTCAAAAAAGAAGTTATACTAAGCCATCCTAAAGACGTAAGTATTATTTTTAAAAATCCTTTAATTGTATAAGCTAATAACATATTCTTAATCGATTTCTCTTACCCATGCTTATAAACAGTGGCAAAAGCTATCGTTTAATAATATTTTTTAACTCATCTTATTATTTTAATCTATTATGTCACAAATTTAATGAATGTCAAGAAAAAGGATTTTAATAATCTACACAAATTCTTCAGAGGTGAAACAAGACATCAGTCGACAGAAACGGTATAATTAGCCATATAAACTATAGAAAATAGGAGCTAGTGAATCATGTATCGTAATTTAGAAGAGTGTATCCTTGATTTAGAACAAAATGGTCAGTTAATTCGTGTACATGAAGAAGTTGACCCTCATCTCGAAATGGCAGCCATTCATTTAAAAGTTTATGAAGCAGGTGGGCCTGCTCTTTTATTTGAGAACGTAAAAGGCTCAAAATTTAAAGCAGTTTCTAATTTATTTGGGAACTTAGAGAGAAGTAAGTTTATTTTCCGTAAAACAATTGATCAAGCGCAAAGTGTAGTCGCGCTTAGAAATGATCCAATGAAAGCTTTAAAAAATCCGTTTAATCATGTGAGTACAGGGTTCGCTGCATCAAAAGCGTTGCCTCAGAAAAAATCGAATGGTTTACCGGTAACTCACAAAGAAATTAACATCGAAGATCTGCCACTGATTCATCATTGGCCGGATGACGGTGGAGCATTTATCACATTACCACAAGTGTATAGTGAAGACGCAGATAAACCAGGAATTATGAATGCAAATCTCGGAATGTACCGTGTTCAATTAAGTGGTAATGAGTTTGAATTAAATAAAGAACTCGGTTTACACTATCAAATTCACCGCGGTATTGGTGTTCATCAAGAGAAAGCAAATCGATTAGGGAAGCCGTTAAAGGTGAGTATCTTTGTTGGAGGACCTCCAGCGCATACTTTGGCAGCTGTAATGCCGTTACCTGAAGGGTTAAGTGAAATGACGTTTGCTGGATTACTAGCGGGGCAGCGTTTCCGCTATAGTTATGTTGACGGCTATTGCATAAGTAATGACGCTGACTTTGTGATTACAGGAGAAATTCATCCAGAAGAAACGAAGCCGGAAGGACCTTTCGGTGACCATTTAGGTTACTACAGTCTGACTCACGACTTTCCTTTATTTAGAGTACATAAAGTGTATGCGAAAGAAAATGCGATTTGGCCGTTTACAGTCGTAGGGCGTCCACCACAAGAAGATACAGCCTTTGGTGATCTTATTCATGAATTAACTGGGGATGCGATTAAACAAGAAATCCCTGGCGTACAAGAAGTACACGCGGTCGATGCAGCGGGAGTACACCCATTACTTTTTGCGATTGGTAGTGAGCGCTATACACCTTATCAAAAAGTGAAGCAACCAGCTGAACTTTTAACGATTGCGAATCGTATTTTAGGAACCGGTCAATTAAGTTTGGCGAAGTATTTATTTATTACGGCGGAAGATGGACAACCTTTAGATACGCATAAAGAGGAAGAATTTTTATGTTACATTTTAGAGCGTCTTAACTTACACCGCGACATTCATTTTCAGACGAATACGACGATTGATACGTTAGATTATTCAGGAACAGGGTTAAATACAGGAAGTAAAGTCGTTTTTGCTGCTTACGGCGATAAAAAACGCGACTTATGTACAGAAGTTCCTGAGCAACTGAAAGGTTTGCGTGATTTTAAAAATCCACACCTAGTAATTCCAGGGGTCGTTGCAGTTGAGGCGCCGAAGTTCTCAAGTTACGAAGAGGCTCAAAAGGAGGCGAACGCACTTTCTGAAGCGATTCAAGCAAAAGGCGTTATGCCAACTTGTCCAATGATTATTTTATGTGATGACAGTAGTTTTCTTAGCGAATCGATGAGTAACTTCCTATGGGTTTCCTTTACGAGAAGCAACCCGTCACACGACATTTACGGTGTGAATAGTTATTATGAACATAAACATTGGGGTTGTGACAATATGATTATTGACGTTCGCACAAAACCGCATCATGCACCACCATTAATTCCAGATCCGGCTGTGGAGAAAAACATCGAGCGCTTCTTTGTTAAAGGAGCAAGTTTAAGTGAAGTGAAAATCTAAGCAGTACGAGTGTAGTGTCGTGTTTAAACGATAATTATCTTCTATAAGGAAATCAAGGAAATCCAAAAACTAAGGCGTTTTGCTTTCTAATAGCAGCCGCCTTAGTTTTTTTATGATCATTATCGCTTTACCGCTAATTTAATTTCAACTACATGCACTGATGAAACAGCCTCCGCATTTAATAGCACTTAAAGCTATTTGTTTGTAATAAATCAAAAGGGGTGATGATCCCTAGTAATTTTTCTAGCGGGTCACCGGTTTCGGTAATTAGTACAGCTTCGAGTCTAGTTAAATATTGGTCTCTATGATTTAGAAATTTTTGTTGGATATCAAAGACGTTTTGATTTTTATCAACAAAAACTACGTTCTTTTTTGCTTTTTGGACTAATAAAATGTCCGACACTTTTATATCATCTTTTCTTATTTTCACTTCAATATCGTCAATGTTTTGCGCCATCCATCGTACAATCGAGCGGTCAGTAATTAAGCCTAGAAATTGATTGTCGTTGAATACTGGGAATTGTGTATACGAATAACTTTTCATTAAATAGAGCACTTCGCTTAACGTAGATGTTTCTTTTAACGTTTTTACATCTTTTTCGAATAGCGGAATGATTTTTTGCGGTTTTTGAATTTCCTTTAATATATGTTCTAGCTTTTCAACAATGTGTGTGTGCGGCTCAGCGATGGCGGTCTCTGGATAGTTTTTATCGTGGACGATGGCATTTCGTAGATAGGTAATATCTCTTAAATCGTTTAAATAATGCTCAATGACACCGTTTTTCTTTTTTACCATTTCTAAAAGCTGATGGAAGGGGACATACTTTTTGATTTGAAGCATTTTTTCAAGTTCTTTCGTAATGGCATTATAAGCAAGGATAAAGCGCTCAGAATTCCTCAATTACCCCACCTCTTTAGGAGATTACGATCTTTTTATCATAATAGAGTGAATTTCATGATTATCTAAATGGAAGCCATATCAAACTTTTTGTAGTCGCTAGCTGTTAAACGCAACTACATAAAGATACTTCATGGCGATAATATTGAATGATGAAATACATTAACTATCATAAAATTCAGCATTTAAGTTGGAGAATAAAGTTTTTAATATAGGTCTAGTGACACTTAACATTTAAAACTATTTTAATAACATTATATTCGACTAGAAAAGTTTTGGTAGGGCATACGTACTAACTGTTCTTTTTCGTAGCCATTTATTTAAGGGGCAAACGATTGCATCAACCGAGTATTTTTTATAAAATTGCTTTAATACGAAAAAGGGGGATACAAACAATGCAAGATTTCATATTTCAAAATTGTACAAAACTAGTGTTTGG
>SKOL01000524.1 GCA_007120055.1 Anaerobacillus sp. | reverse complement strand
TTTGCAATCATTTTAATAATGTCTTCACGTACGAGAGGGTCTAAACCAGATAACGGTTCATCCATAATTAAAAGTGGGACGTTTCTCGATAAAGCAATCGCAATTTTCACTCGTGCACGATTCCCTTTCGATAGTGTGCCGATTTTTTTATGAAGGTCTACTTCTAAAGCGTCTACGATTTGGTACGCCTTTTGCTCATCAAAATCAGGAAAAACTTTCGTTGAGAAAGTAATCGTTTCTTTGACCGTATAAAAATCATATAATGAGTCAACTTCAGCGAGAAAGGCAACTTTTTTGGCTATTAACCTATTGACGGCTTCCCCACAAACGACAATTTCCCCAGAGCTCCCTTTTAGTAACCCAGCCATCAATTTTAATAAAGTAGATTTACCACTACCGTTAGATCCAACTAAACCGATGATCCCACCACTAGGAATTTGGAAGCTGACATTTTTCAGTGCAGATGTTAATCCATACCTCTTCGAAACCCTGTCAAAATTAATTATCATATTTTCCATGTTTTCACCTCTCACCATTTGAGCTTTGCAGTGCAACTTTCACTCGCTCAAGTATTTCCGCTTCTGAAAACCCATTATTTTGCATATATACGACAAACTTGTTGACGTATTCCTCAGAAATTTCTGAGCGTAATTGTTTAATCACACTTTCCTCTTCCGTAACAAATGAGCCTTGACCTCTTTTTGCGACAACGACTCCTTTTCGCTCCATTTCTTGGTAGGTTCGTTGCACTGTATTTGGATTAACTCCAACACTGACCGCCGTTTCTCTTACAGACGGTAATTTTTCCCCTAACTTTAGTGAACCACTGCATATTTGCTGAAAAAAATGATCCATCAGCTGTAAATAGATTGGTTTTGAATTATCAAATGTTACACTCATAAATCTCCTCCTTCCGCTTCACATTCCAAATAGCTCATTTATTTTTAAAAACGTTCATAAAGCACCATATTTATTAAAACGTCCACGTACTAAATAGAAAAATGAGAGGGGCTCTCCCATTTTTCAAAAATTGTTCGTCGTTTATTTTAACATATCTTTACGCAGCTACATCACGTTTTTGAAAAATAATCCAAGAGAGCGCATTAAAGGCAACAAAATAAATAGCTAACATCACAAGTGAGAATGTCATCGTCATCCCTTCAACAATTGGGGTTCCTTCAATATATTGTGCTAAATACGTATTCGCAAATAAAATGTATTTCACCCATTCATATTGGCTGAGAACATGAACAAGTTGAGTTCCTGTGAACATTAAAAACAACGCTAAACCAATCGCTAAAGAACTACTTCGAAATACCGTTGAAATCATAAATGCGAATGTCGCCATCATTAACAGTTCGACACTACTTAAACCGTAAAGCATAAACAAATGGGTAAACATGTTACGTTCGATCACTTCACCATTTGTAAAAACTAAATGTGGTTGTGTGATTGCCGAATACCCAAAAAATAACCCGCCAATCGCAAACGAAAACAAGAAAAGAGCTAGTAACATCGATAGTGCAAAAACAAACGTAGCGATATATTTTGAGAGTAAAATTTTTGCTCTTGATACTGGACGAATTAACAACAATTTAATCGTTCCCCATGAAAATTCTCCAGCAACGATCCCTGCTGCAACGATAATGGTAAACATCGTAATTAAGCTAATTAAATTAACAGTAGAAGTCATGTAACCCCAATAACTTTTCGTTTCTACTGGAGGAATGTCGTGCTCAAGTCGATATTCGTTAATGATAATCTCTTGAGAATATCGATCCTTTACTGCAGACGGAATATTAGGATCATCAATCATCATTTGCAATTGTATATTCCTAGAATGCACGGCTTGATGCCAATCATCATTACTAACAAATTCTTCCTCCATGGTTACTTGAATTTGACCGTTATTATCAGCACCAGTTACTTGGCCACTCGGATCATCTAAAAGAAATTTTGTAAACATACCTACAATTAAAAGCATTAATATAAGGAGACCATACATCACCCATGTTCCTGGGCGACGATAAATTTTCATGTTTTCATTTTGAATAAGTTTTGTGAAATTAAACAATTTTCTCCCCCCCAGTCACTTCTAAAAATTTATCTTCCAACGTTTTAGACGTTTGCCCAATTCCGTAAACTTTTACGTTGTTGTTTACAAGTAATTCATTTAATTCTGGGATTTCCTCCTTTTCTAAAGCGACTTCGATTATTTCACCGTTTATTTTAAATTTCTTGTTAGGATAATGTTCTTTTAACACACCATTCGCGAGTTCATGATCGTCCACTTGAAAACGGATCAGGAGCTCTTTTTCACCGTTGACAAAATCATTCACCGTTTGAACACCAATTAACTTTCCTTGTTGAATGATACCGATTCGATCACACATCAATTCCATTTCAGATAAAAGGTGACTAGAAACGATAACAGCTAACCCTTCTTCAGCTGCTAGTCTCCTTAAATAATCACGAATTTCTCTAATACCAGCTGGATCTAAACCATTCGTCGGTTCATCTAAAATGAGGACAGACGGTGAATGTAATAATGCTTGCGCTAACCCCAACCGCTGTCTCATTCCTAATGAGTACGTTCTAACCTTTTCATGGATACGATCAGATAATCCAACCAACTCCACAACTTCATTAATTCGTTGCTTTGTTACTTCATTGACCATTCGTGCATAGTGAACTAAATTTTGATACCCGGTAAGGAATTTATACATTTCCGGATTTTCAACAATTGCACCGATCTCTGAAACGGCTTCTTCAAAGTTTTTCGCCACATTTTTCCCTTTGATAATTACTTCACCTTCTGTGATCGAAATAAGACCAACCAACATGCGGATCGTTGTCGTTTTCCCCGCTCCATTCGGTCCAAGAAAACCGAAAACTTCACCTGGAAAAATCTCAAAGCTTAAATCATCAATAATTTTCTTTCCTTTAATCGTTTTAGTTAAATTATTTATTGAAACGACTGGCGTATCATTCATTTTTTTACCTCCTCATTGTACCTCTGTATTATTGTTCTGCTGTATTAATTAAATAGTACACTGGTATAGAGTGGGATGTCAATAGTTTTTTGCACTTTTCCATTGTTAGCGCTATAATCTAGTTTTCTTATAGAATTTCCTAAAATTATTGAAATAAATTTGAATACTTTATGATTATTTTTTCAATGTCGCATCCTTGTGGCGCTAAATAGTAATTATGGCAATTTTGACATTCACTCATTTCTCACTATCATTATCGACAATTAATGGTAAAATTTAGTCATATGATTATTAGTGGAGGTGTATTTTTTGAAAAAACTATTACTGTATCTACTATTAACTTTATTGCTCACAACGGGCTGTAGCTTTTTTAATTCAACAAAGGGACCAGTTGAAACTGTGACCAAAACCATAGAACTTCAAGAGGATACCACTTTGGGTGAAATTGAATTAAGTTTCGGCGTGGGCAAGCTTCAATTTATTGGTAGTAGCACTCATTTAATGGACGGCACTTTTACTTCAAACATCGATAGCTTAATGCCAAAGTTTGACCATCGAGAAAGAAGCCAAAAAGAGCTACTTTCAATAAAGCCGAGGAGTACAGGACTTAACATTAGTGGGAATATTGCAAACGATTGGAAGCTAGCTTTTTCAAACGAAATACCGTTATCATTTTTATTAAAATTAGGTGTAGGTGAAAATAACCTTAGTTTTGCTGGTTTAATAATTGAAGATTTAAACGTTAACGCTGGTGTGGGTGACACTGTTATCGATCTATCCGAAGTAA
>SKOL01000239.1 GCA_007120055.1 Anaerobacillus sp. | reverse complement strand
TAACTGAAGAAGTCGTTGAAAAGTGCTTAAAAGTTACGCGTAAAAACTGCTCGATGGTTCAATCGGTAGAAGATAGTATTGAGATAACTGAGTCGTTTGAGATAATATCTTAAGCGAGTTTTCCGTAAACCTTTGCTCGGGAGTATTTATTTCAATTAGGAGAGTAAATTACGAATTAGGAGCGAATTCTTGCGGTTAGGGAAGTAAATTAAAAATTAAGGGCGTATTCTTGCAGTTCGGGGAGTAAATCGGTATTTGGAGAGTAAAAACCCGATTGCTATTAGGAAATATCGCCTTTATTAATGTGAAAGGGGTTGTCCCATAAGTGTCTGACACCATGCAGAACTTACTAAATATAGACGTATAAATTTATTATCCGTCTATATTAAGTGCCTAACGGTGTCTGACACTTTGTTTTGGGACAGCCCCTGTTGTGTTATTTAATTCGAAAAAATGTTTTTTTGTCTATTGCTAAGGTTTCTTGCAACCTACATAATTGTCGTCTCGTTATTGCCTTCAATAAGGTCGATATGTTCTGGATCGATTTTTAATAAGCAATACTCCGGATCGTTTGGGCCGTCGAGCCAAGGCATTAATTGGTCGTTCCAGTACTTTTGCTTTAATTGATCATCGTTAACAAGGGTTGCTTTGCCTTGAAGTTCTACATATTTCTTTTCTTTTTCGTTAAATCCTAACAAAACATGAACGTTAGGGTTGTCTTCTATTTCATCTACTTTATGGGTTTTCTTGTTAGTAGCTGTATAAAGTTGTAACTCATCATGAAAAAACATCATATATCTCGCATGTGGTTTATTTTCTTGCATCGTCGACAATACGCCAACGTGATCATTATCGATGATGTTGATTACTTCTTCTTTTAAATGATCTTGGTTCATTTATTTATCTCCCTTCTCATTTTCTGTTTATAATCTTTGTTTAAAATCGGTTTTCATGCACATTGTTTTTAAAAATAAAAATGCGCACGAACCAAGGCGGAATACGCCCAGAAAAAATATTACGCACGAAACAGGGCGAAATACGCACCAAAACGTTTTATGAGTACCTATTATTTAGTGATCTTTTTTCTCTTTTAGATTAAGAAATTGTGCGTACAATAGCTATAAGCTATTATTTTAAGTTCCCGTGGTTCGGTTGATTTTCGCCTTTTTGTTTAACTTCCGAGAACAGTTCACTTTCGGTAGGGTTTGGTTGAACAATCGTCGGAGGTGGAATTTGTCCACCGGGTAGCTTACTGTGCAGGTAGTTGATTAACAGTTGGACGTCTTGTTTTGTTGCTGGTTGAGCATGTTCCATTAAGACTAGCCCTAGCTGACCGCTTGGTTCAATGGTCGCCATTTGTACATCAGAAAACCTTTTAACATTAGCCTGACGAAGGCGAACTTCTAACTGGTCAATCGTTAAGCGTAACTTTTTTAAATTATCAACTTGAACAGTCCCGTTTTCGATGACTAAAATCGCTTTCCCAGTAATTAAACTTTCAAATTTATCGTTTTTCGTCTGAAGGTATTCTAATAAAATCAAAACGAGAACGAGTATAAGTGCAATTAAAAAGGTAATAAAAATATTGCGGTTACTTACCGGTTGAATCATTAACGTACCGATGGAAATCATTATTACAGTTTGTGAAACAGTTAACTGTGATATAGACTTTCGGCCGGCAACTCTTAAAATTAACGTACCTACAATAACAATTAAAACCGCTTTCCATACCCAATGGAAGTCCATGAAGTCACCTTCTTTTCAATCAATCAAGGATATTTTTTCCTTATCTAAGTTTCCATAAATAAATGGTAATTATTCTTTCTATATTGAAATTGGTGATTTGTTCATGTATGATTTTTTAACGTGCATTTTCACGGATTATAACAATACAATGAATTTCATAATTCATTATTTCCGCCACTAAGATCAATATATAGTTACGTCAAACCCATTCGTAAACTATATTTTGCGTGATTTGGCTCACTTTTGGTAATTATGAAATTCACCCAATAAGGAGAATTATAACAATGAGTACAAATGTAAAAAGAGGTATTAGCTTTATTTTAGGTTTATTTATTTTATCGTTCGGAATAAGTTTAACAATTTTATCAAGGCTTGGTGCAGGCGCTTGGGATGCACTAAATGTTGGCCTTTCCAATTTAACAAGAACTGCTATAGCAGGATGGACTATTTTTACAGTAGGTCATTGGGTTATCGTTGTTGGTATTATTTTAATTTTTATTAATGCGATCTTGTTAAAGAAGAAACCTGAATTTATCGCGATGATTACTGTTTTTATTATCGGTTATTTTATTGATTTTTGGTTAATTATCGTATTTCCTAATTTTTACCCAGCCACATTTATATGGCAACTAATCGTATTATTAATTGGCGTAGTTTTAATGGGATTTGGTATTGCTACTTACTTACAAGCAAAATTTGCTATCATTCCAATTGATCGGTTAATGATGGCCATCCAATTTCGTCTTAAAGTAAGCTTAATGGTAGGTAAAACAATTGCAGAGGTTACGGCTTTAATATTTGCCTTTATCTTTGGTGGTCCGATTGGAATTGGGACCGTTATTGTGACCTTCTCAATTGGTCCACTTATTCAAGTGTTTTTCCCTCATTTGGAAAAATGGGTTCACGGATATAACTAAGATTAAAAAGTAATGGATAAATTTTGATTGCTTCGAAAAAAATAACGGTAATTCAATGATTAAAAAATCGTTATTTTTTTTAGGAGGTATCACAAATGAAAAAGTCGTTAATAATTTTTACATTGTTATGTGTACTATTTGGTCAACCTTTATTAGCTTTTGCAGAGGATAAAAAAGAAGATGAAGAGAAAGGTTCGGGGATCCCTAATTATGTGTTAAATATTTCTAAAGAAAACACATATCCAAATCCAACTCAAGATTTACCTCATCTTCAGCCGAGTGAGATGGCTCAAGAATTGATCGACACGGCCGATGTACCGATTGAAAATCCTGAATTAATTAGGATATTAAATGAGTCATCGATTAAAGGTAACAAGTTAGCGCTTACGATGAACGCTTCGATCTATTTAGGACAATGGCCACTCGCTTATGAATCAAATGAAACGAGTGTGAATTGGGAGTACCAAAAAGTAAATACGAATTATCATGACAATCGAGGAAGTAATAAACCGAAAAAGCTTCAATATTCACAAGATCAGCAAAAGAAAGTAACAGGCGGTTTAACAGCGCAAATTCCTAACAGCGATGAAGTACAAAAAATGATGATGATTAAAGCAGCAGAAAAAACAGGAATGCCACTAGCTTTATCTACGGTCATTGGTCATGGTACAAAAAAAGAGCAAGTTTACAATGTCCCAGTAAAACAAGTCGGATATTTGTACTCTTATGTTCCAGCTGCAAATGAAAAAGGGAAAGTAACGTACGGCGAGGTATATTTAATTATTAAAGGTGGAAAAAAACGAATCGAAGTGAAAAACGTTACACAGCAAGGAATTGGTGCATGGATTCCAGTACAAGACCATGTAGCGTTAAAATTTTATTCGGCAAACCAGCCACGATAAAAAGGAAGATAGGATTTATCGTTTGATGCAAAGTTAAAAGTGAAGTTAAGCACGTTACTCAAAACTTAAAATCAAGTAGCAAATAAAGAAGTCGAGTTTGAAACCAAGTTAGGTTTTACGCTCGACTTTTTTGTAGCTTTAAAACAAAATCACGGAAAAATTTATTTCAAATTAGATGTTAACTTCCGAAAATTAACTTCAGGATAATACGTATTTTT
>SKOL01000377.1 GCA_007120055.1 Anaerobacillus sp. | reverse complement strand
GCACGGAAACCGTGTACTTTTTTACGCTTACGGTTATTTGGTTGGAAAGTTGGTTTTCCCATTTATTACACCTCCCTGAGGAAACTCTTTAAGACAGTCTTGTAAATTATAAGGATTATCTGAAAAAATGTCAAGCCACCCTTAATAATCTTTTTTACATTGTATTGTAAATTTTATACTAAATTTTTGCTGACAACTTCCTCATCATAACTAAATTTTAAATGAAAGGAAACTAAAAAAATTTACCATTAACGAAAATTTAATCAATTTACAATTTAAAATTGTGATAGCTTCACTTAGAAGCCTTCAATAATTCTAAATTAAAATTCTTACTAACATACTAAAAAAGAAGGGCGATTTCCTTCTCTTCGCTGTAAACCTCTATCGAGTTTTAGAGGCTCGTTCAGGAAACCTCCTTTTTTTCATACAAAACCCTCATGACGATTAACGTCACCACTTAACATGTAAAAAATCAAGCTGGTACGTCCTAACCAACTTTCTTTCTCCAAAAAATCTCCATTACCATTTTTTCACCAAGATCTTTTATCTAAAAGTCATTGGTCTTTTCCAACCTTCCAACTTTCAACTCTTCTATATAAAAATCAGCATCACGTTCATCATCTTAAAACTCAATCTCTTCCCTATCCAAATCCAACAAACCAACTAACTAAAAAATTTTCGACATCAATTTTCTAATTTAATTTCTGCACTCAATTATGTACTGAACTCACAAAATCATCCTGTGGATATCTTTTTTGACATTGTTTTGTCTTCTTCCCCACTTATCGACATGTTTCACACAGTATCTTGTGTTGTGGAAAACTTTGAACCACAAGGTGTTGAATGTTGTGGATAAGTACTGTAAAAGCATTGCATACCAAGGTTTTTTCTGATATCATAGTTATGTTTTCACTAGTGGATAGTTTTTTCGCTACTTAAGTTACTCACATCCTGTGGATAGTTTTGTGGACATTTTCCAAATGGTGTTTATTGGTTTTCCACAAAATTGTTTATAAGCTTGAATTCTACATTTTTCTACTATAATATATATATTTCCACAACTATTGTTAATTAAATATTTATTCAGCGGTATACATCAGTGTTGTACAAAAGTTGTACATACCTATAAACTAAGCAATCCGCTAATTTTCGTCATGATTTTTTTTAGTAAGGAGGGAGCATTTTGCAAAATATAAGCGACTTATGGGATAAAGCGCTACTAGAAATGGAAGCGAAAGTGAGTAAACCTAGCTTTGATACTTGGTTGAAAGCCACCAAAGCAGAAATGATTCAAGATGACACAATAACAATTACTGCTCCTAATGAATTTGCAAGAGACTGGTTAGAAAATCGGTATATTAAGTTCATAGCTGAAACACTTCAAGATATTACTGGTGCTGAGCTAAAAGTAAAAATTGTTATTCCTCATAATGTTGAAGAAGAGGAAGAAGAAATTGTAGAAAAAATTCCTAAAGCTGAGCAAGAAGTGATTTCAACAAACGATCCAATTCCAAAAAATATGCTTAATCCAAAGTATACATTTAATACATTTGTTATCGGTGCTGGCAATAGATTCGCTCACGCTGCATCGCTAGCTGTTGCTGAAGCACCAGCGAAAGCATACAATCCACTATTTATTTATGGTGGAGTCGGCTTAGGGAAAACCCATTTAATGCATGCGATCGGTCATTATGTTATTGAACATAATCCAAATGCAAAAGTAGTTTATTTATCTTCAGAAAAATTCACGAATGAATTTATTAACTCGATTCGTGACAATAAAGCTGTCAATTTTCGCAATAAATATCGAAATGTCGATGTTTTATTAATTGATGATATTCAGTTCCTAGCTGGAAAAGAACAAACTCAAGAAGAATTTTTCCATACATTTAATGCGTTACACGATGACAGTAAACAAATTGTCATCTCAAGTGATCGGCCTCCTAAAGAAATTCCGACTTTAGAAGATCGACTTCGTTCTCGGTTTGAATGGGGATTAATTACCGATATTACGCCACCAGACTTAGAAACGAGAATCGCAATTTTAAGGAAAAAAGCAAAAGCTGAAAATCTCGACATTCCTAATGAGGTAATGCTATATATTGCTAATCAAATTGATACAAATATTCGGGAATTAGAGGGTGCATTGATTAGAGTTGTCGCCTATTCATCATTGATTAATCAAGATATGAATGCTGATTTAGCTGCGGTTGCCTTAAAAGATATTGTTCCAAATTCCAAGCCTAAAGTAATCACTATTAATGATATTCAAAAAGTTGTTGGTGAACACTTTAGTGTTAAGTTGGAAGACTTTAAGGCAAAAAAGCGTACGAAAAGTGTAGCTTTCCCAAGACAAATTGCGATGTATTTATCTAGAGAACTTACTGAATTTTCGTTACCTAAAATCGGGAATGAATTTGGCGGAAGAGATCATACGACCGTTATTCATGCTCATGAGAAAATCTCTAAATTATTAAGTAGTGATATTGAATTTCAAAAACAAGTAGAAGAAATTAAGGAACAATTAAAAGTTTAAATCTCAATAAAGAAATCATCGATATTAAAATTATTGGTTTTAAACTCTAGTTTATTAGTTCTGGGAAAATGTTAATAACTTTGTGTAGTTTACGCACAGTTTATCAACATGTGTAAAACTATAGCGAGTATAAAGAAAATGTAGTTATCCACAATTCCACAAGCACTATTACTATTATTACTATTATTTATTTAAAAAAATATATAATATAACTGTAAAAATTCAGGAGGGAATATAATGCAATTTGTCATAAATCGTGACTATTTTGTTCATAGCGTACAGCATGTCTCAAAAGCAATTTCTTCAAGAACAACGATTCCAATTTTAACTGGAATAAAAATAGTAGCGGATCATGAAGGAGTTACATTAACAGGTAGTGATTCAGATATTTCAATTGAATGCTTTATCCCTATAGAAGAAGACGATCAACAATTAGTTCAAATTATTGAAGAAGGTAGTATCGTTCTTCAAGCGAAATTCTTTACCGAAATTGTAAAGAAGTTACCGGAAGATAAAGTAGAAATCATTGTTCAAGATCAATTTTCTACAACATTACGATCAGGTTCGTCAGTTTTTAATTTAAACGGTTTAGATCCAGAAGAATATCCGAGGTTACCGCAAATAGAAGAAGAAAATATTTTTCAAATTCAAAATGATTTACTTAAAAATATTATTCGACAAACTGGCTTTGCGGTGTCAACTGCTGAAACACGCCCTATCTTGACAGGTGTAAACTGGCACGTTGAAAATAGCTTATTAACCTGTACTGCAACAGATAGTC
Organism: Anaerobacillus sp.; assembly: GCA_007120055.1. Next base: position 466 of record SKOL01000377.1, on the reverse strand, counting down.
ATCGGCTTGCATTAAGAAAAGCAACGATTGAAACAAATATTGATGGCTTAAACTTTAGTAATGTTGTAATCCCTGGTAAAAGTTTAAGTGAATTAAATAAAATTATTGAAGATAATAACGAATTATTAAATATAGTCGTTACAGAAAATCAGGTTTTATTTAAATCAAAAAACTTATTGTTTTTCTCAAGACTATTAGACGGGAATTATCCGGCCACTAAAAATATGATTCCAGATCACTCAAAAACTGAAATCATTTTAGAAACAAAAGGATTTTTACAAGCAATTGAAAGAGCTCTCCTTCTCTCCCGTGATGGGAAAAATAATGTTGTTAACTTAAAAACTATGGATGGTGGCGAAATCGAAATTACATCGATTACACCTGAAATTGGTAAAGTTACCGAGAAAATTGTAACGAAGCAAACAAGTGGCGAAGAGTTAAGAATCTCGTTTAACGGTAAAAATAT
>SKOL01000633.1 GCA_007120055.1 Anaerobacillus sp. | reverse complement strand
GATCAGAACTGGCCTTCTTTCTAAAAATAATCCATATTATCCATGGTATAACAGTTAAACATAGTAAGAGCCACCATTGCCATGAAAAAACAACATGCTCCATCCACAATTCTAATTTCATATCGTGAGATTCATGCATGTTCATATATATATCTTTTGCCTTTTCGTTTACTTTATCATTAGTAACCACAATCCAATCCACCTTTAACCTTTAAACTGAGTTGAATTAAAGCGTATGTTTTAATTACTATTTGAATTATCACAAAGTAATATACGAAAATTAGACGGCTTACTATTCTTGGGGGTAAAGGAAAGAAGGGGGGTGACCCAAAACAAAGTGTCTGACACTTTGTTTTGGGTCACCCCCTTGGATTTTTTAAGTTCTAGCGTTTGTTTTTTTCGTTTGCCAAACAGTAAAGGCAATTGATAACACAGTCAGAATTAAAAATGTTAAGGAAATTGGTCTTGTAAAGAATAATGTCCAATCTGGATCTGCCATAAAGGCTCTTCGTAAGTTAACTTCAGCAATAGGACCAAGGATAACACCGATAATCGCAGGAGCTAAAGAGAAGTCATACTTTGTAAATAAATAACCGATAATCCCCATGACGAGGAGAATATATAAATCCGTTAAACGATTGTTAAGTACGAAGGTACCGACTACGCATAAGAATAAAATAACAGGAACTAAAATATGTGTAGGGATTTGTGTCACCTTCATAAAATAACGAATTCCAAAAAATTGGGTGATCAACATCCAAAATGAGGCGACAAAAAAGGCAAAAAAGATCCCACCGACGACATTAGGTTCGTTAACGATTAATAAAGGCCCTGGTGTAATACCGTGAACCATTAAAGCTGAAAGTAAAACAGCAGTTACGGCTGAACCTGGGATTCCTAAAGCAACCGTAGGAATTAAATCACCACCGACAGTAGAGTTATTTCCTGCTTCAGAAGCAATAACACCATCTTCGCAGCCGGTTCCAAATTTTTCTGGATTTTTAGACCATTTTTTTGCTTGGTCATAAGCAACGATATTAGCGATGCTTCCACCAGCTCCAGGAATTGCTCCTATAATTGAACCGATCGTAGAAGAACCGATGAGGTTACCAGGTTTAGATAAAACGATTTTCAACGTTTTTAACGGTTGGAGAACAAAATTCATATTTTGAAGCTTTTCTTTTTGACGTTCTGCTTGATCTTTCGTCATTTCTTTACGCTCCAATGAAACGAGGAGACGAGATATTGCAAACATTCCAATTAAGACGACTAGGAAAGGAATCCCTGCTCTTAAAGCCCTTAAATCAAAAGAAAAACGAGAAATACCCGCAATTGGATCTGCGCCGACAGTTGCAATTAGAAGTCCAAATAAACCAGCAATTAAACCCTTTGTAATCGATTTTCCTGTGACGCTAGCGATAATGGTTAAAGAAACAACAATTAATGAAAACATTTCCCACGGACCAAATAGTAGTGCAAATCTTGCGACTTGAGGTGCAATCGATACTAATATAAATAAACTAACAATAGAGCTTAAAAATGATGCCCAAATTCCAAGAGATAGTGCTTTTCCGGGCTCCCCTTTTTTGGTCATCGGATAAGCGTCAAAGGTTGTAGCGATAGAGGATGGAGTACCAGGTATCCCTAGTAATGCTGCACTAATCAGACCGCCTGACATCCCACCAACAAATACGCCGATCATTGCTGCCACACCGGCAACAGGATCCATACCAAAGGTAAGTGGTAAAGTGAGCACAATGGCCATGGCCACCGTAAATCCGGGGATTAATCCTGCCAAAATCCCTACAATAACACCAATTAAAATAATTATAAGTATTCTAATCTGAAATATTTCAGAAATACCTAACAGTAATAAATCAAACAACTTCATAACCTCCTTTCTTTACGACTAGAAGAACAACCCTGTCGGGAATCTAACATGTAAAACATTCTGAAAGAATAAATAAGTGCTAAAGGTAATGATGACGGAAACGATAGAGATTGTAAGGATATTTTTTTTCTTTTTAGGACCGATAATTAAGCCGGTAGTGATGATAAAAATGATGGTTGTCAATATAAAGCCTGTAAACTGCATTAAGAAAATATATAGAAAAAGACTGATTAAAGCGAAAAACACAAGTTTATACTCTTTAAATACTTGAAGAAAGTATTCTTTTAAATCTATTTTGGCCATCTCGGCTTTTTGTTTGGAAAGTTCAATCGCTTTCGAAACTACTAAAATAAGACATAGGGTAGCTAGTAATGCTGCAATAAATCTTGGAAAGGAACCTGCATTAAGAACAGCCTCATTAAAGCTCGGTAAATCTCCGGCTTGTAAGATAATAATGATGCAAAAGATGATGAGAAAAATCCCAATTAACAATTCTCCCATTGTTTGTTATCCTCCCTTCATAGATGGATTTTTAGACCACAGAGGTGAAAAGTAAGTGCCTTTGTTTTTCTTGTATTTTTTAGTGAAATTAACTGTTATTGAAGAATAAAAAGGGGGCTCCAATACGCCCCCTCTCAAATAAGGCAAGTATTAAATTTTACAAAATTCTTATTCAGAAATTTCTTCAATAATTTCTTTGATAATTGAATCCTGTCTTTCTAAATGCTCTCGGTATTCTTGAGGTCCCATAAAGGCTACATCTGATCCAATATTTCTAATTGCTTCCACATAAGCTGGATCGTTAGCTGCTTCTTCGAATGCTTTAGCTAATACTTCAATGATTTCTTGAGAAGTCCCTTTTGGTGCTACATATCCTCTGTTAAGACCGAAAAGAAGATCATATCCACTCTCAACAAATGTCGGTAAGTCTGGTGCTGCTGCTACTCTTTCAGCAGTACCAATGGCAATGAAATTCATATATCCTGCTTCTACAAAGTCTTTAGCAGAAGCAAAGTCAACGATAACAGCATCAACGTGTCCGCCGGCAAGTGCTTGAATGGCTTCAGTCAAACCTTCATAGCCTACAAGATTATGGTTAATCTCTAATTCTCTTACCATTTGCTCAATCCATACACGAGGAATACCAGCAACAGTCCCGCCAAATCTCACTTCTTCGTTTCTACCATATTCAACGAACTCATCTAAAGTTGTAATATTAAGATGACTCGAAACCGCTAAAATTTGATCTGTAGCTGACATCGATGCGATTGGCTCAAAGCTATCAAAGTTGATAGGAGTAATACCTGAGTGATGAGCGACAATAAGCCCTTCATGAATCTGTCCAAGGTGGTATCCGTTAGCTTCCTCTTCCTCTAATTCCATTAACCCAACGGTTCCACCTACACCAGGTAAATTAATGGGAACAATACCAGAATCAAGGCTATTTTGAACATGTTCGATGACGATTCTACCTTCAATATCACTACCGCCACCTGGTCCCCATGGAATAACCATTTGAATTTCTCTACTAGGATAATTATCAATGGTAGTTTCTTTTCCGCCGCAAGCAGCTAAAGAGATTGTTAATAGAGTCATACCCACTAATGTTGCTAATTTTTTTATATTCTTTTTCATTTTTCTTCTCTCCTTTTTGTTTTACATGTTTTGTTATAGAAAATTACCAGAAGGTAATAGGTCCATCTTACGTTTAATACTTAGGCGCGGTTACTCATTAAAGTACTTTCGAAGCATTAAAATACCTGCAACATTTACAGATATTTCTGAATATTGAGTTTAGCAATGTATCATTACGAAGTAAGTCAAGATACATTGAAAACTGATCGATAATGAAATAAATTATTAGAAAATATTTAATTATCTTAATTATTTATT
>SKOL01000314.1 GCA_007120055.1 Anaerobacillus sp. | reverse complement strand
TTTTCCAGTGAGCCTCTATCTTTATGTTAATATTTACCTTAATATTTAGATAATACTATTCTATTTTTAAAATATTCATGGTATAGTAAAGGGTAGGTATTTCGATAAACGAAAGGAATTTTCTGATGCGAAAATTGTTTCCTGAAAAATGGCTTGTCGTGATCGCGGTGTTATTGGGTACATTTACAATTATTTTAAATAATAGTATGTTGAATCCCGCCGTTCCTCACTTAATGAAGGTATTTGATGCTGATGCTGTATCAACTGGCTGGGTTATCACGATTTTTATGGTAACGATGGGCGTGACGATGCCACTAACTGGTTATTTAGGTGATAAATATGGGAAGAAAAAATTATATTTAATAGGATTACTTATTTTTATTACAGGCTCAACGTTAGGGTCGTTTTCTTGGGATTTAAATTCGTTAATCTTTTTTCGTGGCCTCCAAGGGGTTGCAGGTGGATTAATGATGCCATTATCAATGGCGCTAATCTTTGAAGCATTCCCAAGAAACGAGCGTGGACTTGCTACAGGTATTTGGGGAATTGCAGCAATGATGGCACCAACCATCGGTCCAACTGTCGGAGGTTTTATTATTGAGACCGGAAGCTGGCAATGGTTATTTTTATTTAATGTACCAACAGGATTATTAGGGTTAGTCATTGGAGCAATGTACTTGAAAAATACGAATAAAGTAAATGGTATTTCCTTTGATAAGTGGGGATTTGTGACGGTTACAGCAGGGGTTGGAGCTATTTTATTTGCTTTAGGTAGAATTTCAGCACTGGAGCATTTTACTGAACCTTTAAATATTGGTTTAATTGTATTTGGCTTTATTTCACTATTTATTTTCGTGAAAATTGAAAACAAAATTGAACAACCTTTACTTGATTTATCGATCTTTAAAAATAAAGCTTTTACGTATAGTGTTTGGGTTGCGATTTCAACGTCATTAGCGTTGTTTGGTGGGATTTTCCTCATTCCATTACTCATTCAACATGTATACGGTTTAGGGGCAATTATTACCGGTTTGATCTTTTTACCAGCAGCTCTATGTACAGGGATTTTCATGACGATCGGTGGGAGATTGCTTGATCGTAAAGGACCTTTATTAGTTGTAACGAGTGGTTTAGTAGTGACTGCGATTGCTACTTTAGCATTAGGGTTCACATCTATGGAGACTTCACTTGCTGCTATCTTTGTTTTAATGGCGCTTCGTGGCATCGGCCAAGGGTTTTCAACAATGCCAGCCCAGACTGCTGGCATGAATGCGATTCCCGACCAATTTATTTCGAGAGGTTCAGCAATGAACAACGTATTACGACAAATGAGCTCTGCCTTAGGGATTGTATTTATTTCGATTTTTTATGAAGTCCGTCGTGTACAAGTTTATGCGAATGTAGAAACGATGGAACAAGCTAGTCTGCAAGCGATTAACGAAGGTTTTATTATTCTTGGGATCATTGCAGTAGTAACAATTCCGTTTGGATGGTTACTTGGAAAAGAAACAGAAAAACTTGAAAAGAAAGAGTCGCTTTCAGCGTAAGATAAGGGATTTTTTGAAAGTGGAGACACCGTATGAAAAATTCACTTATTAATGAATTTCATAATTTGATATTATCGCCATTAAGTCTATATATGTAGTTGCGTTAACTCTCTCGTAACTACATATAGTTTGAAATGGCTCGATTGAGGTAATTATGAAATTAACTCATACAATACTATTTAAAAATTCGTAATCTATGTTATGATAAAAAAAACAATAATTTTCACAGCTACGGGAGCCTAGAAGACTAGGTTGAGAAGTTGACTGATCTGTCACAGACCGTTTAAACCTGATCTGGATCATACCAGCGGAGGGAAGACTGTTCTATTTATTTCTAAAACATGTCTTTTAAGGCCGCATCGTGTATGATGTGGTCTTTTTGGTGCTAAATAAAATTTTGAGATAAGGAAAGCTGTCTAGCTTATGCTTTTCTAAATTAGGAGGAGAAAAAATGGCAAAAGATTTATTAAACATTGGTGGGGTTGAACTAAATAGTCGCCTTTTAATTGGTACAGGGAAATTTAACGATGATGCGATAATTCCTGACGTAATCAATTCTTCACAGTCACAAGTAATTACTGTGGCGATGCGTCGTGTAGATTTTGAAACAAGTCATGAAAACATTATGAAATACATTCCTAAAGATATGATTCTTTTACCGAACACATCTGGAGCAAGAACTGCTGAAGAAGCAGTAAGAATTGCAAGACTTGCTAGAGCTGCTGGTATGGGTAATTGGATTAAAATCGAAGTGATATCCGACCAAAAATACTTACTTCCAGATAACTATGAAACAATTAAAGCGACAGAAATTTTAGCAAAAGAAGGCTTTATCGTTTTACCGTATATGAGTCCTGATTTAATGGTAGCGAAAAAATTAGAAGAAGTAGGTGCCGCAGCAGTAATGCCACTAGGTGCACCGATTGGTACAAATAGAGGATTAAAGACGAAAGAACTTATTGAAATCTTAATTGATGAGTGTGAAAAGCCGGTCATCGTTGATGCGGGAATCGGCAAGCCTTCACAAGCTTGTGAAGCGATGGAATTAGGAGCTGATGCGGTGTTAGTCAATACAGCTATTGCAACAGCAGGTGATCCTATCGTTATGGGTGAAGCATTTAAAAATGCAGTAGAAGCAGGTCGTGCGGCATACTTATCTGGTGTTGGTGGAGTAACGAAACGAGCAGTAGCCTCATCGCCATTAACAGGGTTTTTATCAAATTAATTGTAGTGTTGAATTTTGAGTTTTGAGTTATTTGTCGGTTATGCTTCGAAGTATTTCCTGTTTTGTGAAAAGTAGTTTTACAATTAGTTTTCACTCCAGAGCATAGCTTTCACAAACTCAACACTCTTCACTCATAACTCAAAACTGAAAAAGGAAGGAGTTTTTACGTGAGTTTTTATTATGAATATGAAAAGCTAAAGGAGTTACCTTTAGATCGATATTTCCAAAACTTTACAGAAGTAGATGTTAAAAGAGCTTTAAGCAAAAGAAGGCTCGATAGTGATGATTTACTAGCACTGTTATCTCCAGCTGCAGAAAACTTTTTAGAAGAAATGGCCCAAAGGTCACATGAATTAACCGTTCAACATTTTGGAAAAACGATTATGTTGTTCAATCCCATTTATATTGCCGATCATTGTGTTAACCTTTGTACGTATTGTAGCTTTAGTGTTACGAATCAATTTGAGCGTAAAAAGCTTTCGATGGAAGAAATCGAGGTTGAGGCAAAAGCACTATCAGAAAAAGGGTTAAAACATATTTTAATACTTACCGGTGAATCAAAAGTACACACACCAGTTTCTTATATTGCAGATGCTGTTCGTGTATTAAAAAAATACTTTCCGTCGGTAGCAATTGAGATTAACCCACTTGATACAGATGAATATAAGCAGCTTGTAGATGCAGGAATCGATGGACTTACCGTATACCAAGAAGTATACAATGAGGATATGTATAAATCGATTCATGTAAAAGGACCAAAGCGTGATTATCGTTACCGAATGGATACACCGGAACGTGGTTGTGAGGCAGGTATCCGACAAGTGAATATTGGTGCGCTTTTAGGATTAGAAAATTGGCGTAAAGAAGCATTCTTTACCGCAATGCATGCTAAGTATTTACAATCTAAATATTTAGATGCAGAAATTAGTCTTTCATTGCCACGAATGCGCCCTCATATAGGGGAATTCCAACCTCCAGAGATCGTAGAGGACCGTCATCTCGTTCAGGCAATTA
>SKOL01000406.1 GCA_007120055.1 Anaerobacillus sp. | reverse complement strand
TTGATCTGCGTTTTCGACGGTTGCACAACACCAGCGTTTAGTTTTGCGAACTCGATCGACTCGTCGGACGTAAGGTCCATTTCCCGTAAAATTCGCTGGTGCCAATACGAAGCCCAGCCTTATTTCTCCTAAGGACACTTTTTAAAATTTTTTATCTAATACTAGTTGGTATTATTGAATTTCATTTTTATTGAATAGTATCATTGTACTGCGCAACAAATGGATCTTTTTTTTCGATTTCTTATTCAACATAAGCTCTCGTTTGTTTAACAGAACTATTCAATATTTTCTTCCAAGAATTTTCTTACTTCTTCAAAATCGTTTGTTTCGAGAAGAACTTTCTTTTGGTCTAATATATAAAAGTATGGTGCCTCATTTGCATCTAAAGATGGATATGTTTCTTCTGTTAAATGTAAATCATACACTAGTAAGCCTACATCTGTATTTTCTTCATGAAAATCAGTAAACCATTGAAAATGGTCATAGTGTTTATCATCTTTATTTTCTGGTGCGATATAAAAGATTTTATATCGTTCCTCTGATTCTGCATAAGGTATATTTTGAGAACATCCTATTACTATTAATAATAAAAACAAAACCATAGCTACCTTTTTCATAGCAGATAATCCTCCTAATTGTTCAAATTCTAGAACTACATAATAGCAGCGACAGTCTGTTATACTATCGCCCCCGTTAGTTTAATAATTTTCAAGTTCATTTTCTAAATCCGAAAGAAGTTCGTCAATATTTAACACAACAGTATTATCATCATTTGGGAAGATGGAAGGCTTAATTCCATCATTACTCATTCCAGATAGCCAATCATTTATAAATTCAGTCAAATCAATCACTTCTGGTTTATACCCTTCCCATTCATTCTTAGCACAACTTTCTGCAAATTCTTTTTTAGGAAAGAATGGTATAAGTTGATTACCTCCCTCGTCAAGAGCCGTTGCCCATCCATCATTATACAAGCCCCATACTTCTTCAAAATCAACAACCTTCTTTATGAAATACTCGTACCTAATATTCGGCGGTTTATTGATTACTGCCTCAAATTCGTTCATATTCATCATCAACAGTCCTTTTAAGATGGTGTGTTTACGTTTATTTTAACACTACTTCTTATTAAACTCTTCTGCCCTTTAACAACAATAGAGCTGCTGTCACCAGCAACCCTTGTTCCACTCTTGCACCCGTTAATTCTATAGCTTTTTATGAATTGAATCTATTCCTTTAAGAACCCAAAATCATGCTTTATATTAAATGCGCTAATGGAATATACTGTGTTCCCATCTTTAATTTCAAAAGTATTTTCAGTATAAAAAGAAGACCAGTTTCCTTTTGGGCGTTCTAAATAATAAAGATCTTGATTAGCAGATATAAAGAAAACACGTCGAGAAAATTTTGAATCACCCTCACTTGTATTAAAAATGCCATTAACTGAAATATCGTATTTCTGGTTGTCATATATGATTGTGAAATGCTCATTGGAAAAATAACCTGTATCTTTCGCTTTTTCCAAAAATGGTAGGATATTTTTCGCTTTGTATAATTTTTCAACAGCTACCTTAACAATCTCATCGCTAATTCGTTCATGTTCATTAGCAAACTCTTTTAGCATATTACTCTCATTTTTTGATAAAACAGGTCCACGTTGAAACACTTGATTATAAAATGTTTGATGAGTATTTAACTTACGATAACTTTGATAAAATTCATTTGATATAGACAGTATTTGTTCAAGTTTTTCTTTTCTAGGCGCATTTAAAAACTGTTCAGCTTTGTACTCATAAGCTGTGAAGTTTTCATACACTTCTTCGAATGTAATGTCGATATTTTCTGTTCTTCCATTCAAGAATAATATCAATGCTAAGGTAAGGATGCCGACGATTAACGTATTTTTCTTATTTTTCATAGATCCTCCTCGCATATAAAATGTTGATGTCATCCAATTTATTTAGTAATCTTACAACCACACTTTTTTAGCACCGCTGCAAACGACGGCTCCTCAACAATCGCATTCTTTAGTTGAAGAGCGATTTACCCATAAAAAGTTATTTACTCTTTTTTTTGAATTTCATTCAAAAATATTAAGAGTAATCCCGAAGAGAATAGTTATCCATGACACATTTAAAACCTCTTTTCTTGAAAAACTATCAATAATTTTCTTTAGTTTTAATCATCTCTTCAATAGCGTCCTTTAATTTTTTATCATTTTCTTTTACCAATTCTTCAGTTGCATATGCAGGTTCATAAACAAATAATATGTTATTCGCCTTATACACTTTCAAACCCCATTTTGAGGGTTCATAAATATTATCAAATTGCTCTAAACCTTTTTCTAAATCACCATTATTTTCATAAACATGGATAAATACTGCTCCATCGCTTAATTCATATGCTTTTGCTTCAACACCATTTAGAACCGGATAATCACCTTCTCCTTGAGGTTTCAAAAGCAATTCAGGTTTACTAAAAGGCTTTACCAAATCCTCTAAAGCAAAAATAGTAATTGTATTAAACGTGTAGAACTCCACTTTGCTATTTTTATTTTTGTCAGATTTTTGAATTGGTTGTTCTTCCTCAGTCTGTAATATTTCTTCAGTACTGTTTCCTTGTGAATTTGAATTACAAGCTGCCAATCCCCCTAAAGTTAATAATATAAACAGCATTACCGTAAATATTTTTATCATTTTTTTCACCTCAAATAATAGCTAGACTACTATAGCAATCTTATCATATGGAAACAAAAAGCTTTTTGAAAAATCAACTTTTAAACCTACTCTCTTCCACTAAACTGCTTCGTTACTTAAATTAGTAAGTTAATTTTGCAAGTTGCTTTTTCCACTGTTTCTTACCTCAATTATTATAGCTCCTATTAGTGAAGCACCACAGATAATAGCAAGTAAAATGATTGCAATCATGTCATAAATACCTTCAAAAGCGTGAGTATCATAAGTGATGAAATTCATTTTGACATAAAAGAATAATAACCCAAAAGCAGAAGCGATTGCTGGTGCATACTTTATTAACTTTTCAGACGTTTTATTTCCTACATAATAAGTAATGATTCCAACTGTTCCCATTAAAACTATACTTAAAATTATTGCAATTTGAATACTCATAACAACCTCCTCTCTAATTAAAGAAACCTACCCGTTCGCGACACAAGGGTAGCATTACCTGTTCCACTAATGCACTTCGTTAATTGAATAACTTTATTTCAGAAAGGTTTATTATTCTAATTAACTATTTTGTTTTAGTGCACCCCTAATTATTAAAAAGAAGTAGAGTAACATTGAGATTATTCCAAAACTAATCATATAAACTTTGGCTTGTTCCCTCGGAACGCTTTCTGTAATTCGCCCATGAGCATCGTTATACCATTCAATTTGTAAATGATAATTCCAAATTGCATACATAATTACAATAATAAATAAAAAGGCTAACACAAACTTCCCGTTAAATGTAATTTTAAAAAAGTTTTCTTTTAGTGCTATAAAGAATTTTCGCCTTATAATAATAAAACCTCCTCATTTATCAAAGTATTTAATTTTACAAAACTGCTTCGTTACTTTAAGTGAAATCATTCACAAACTTATACTGATCCTAGTAAAATAATAACATTTATATCCATTTTTAGATATAACAAGTTCCTAGATATGAGTGCAATTAATCTTCAACAATCTGGACCGGTTGCGGAAGGAAAATTGTTGCACAGTAAGAGTCTACTACGTAATAAGAGTTACTCCACAATTATGGCCTAAAACAAAAAAGCACGACTCTATTTTTACAGAAAATCGCCAGATTGTTGGAGTAATAATTGTTATCGGTGAAGTAGAAATAGCTATTATTCAAAGTTTAGGTACGTGTAAAATAAAATTGATTCCATATTAAATCTTGAAAGATACATTTTTAATTCAGTTTTTAAGCTCGTTTCCACTCGAAATTAGTAGATTTTTTTATAAAGGAATCCTCAATGAATAATCGAATACTAACTAAACAAAGCATCCACAAAAGGCAGAACAATTCATACTGGATGGTGATTTGATGTTAGATCAATTGGGGAAACAGATAAGGGAACTCCGCACTAAAAAGGGCACTTCGTTAAATGAATTTGCAAAGGAATTGGATATTTCTTCGGGTTATTTGAGCAACTTAGAAACCGGTAAATCGGATACAATCAAATTGAGTGTATTAGAGAAGTTACAAAGTGAATTGCACTTGCTGCCATTAAATTCAACTTCTTACTTGTCACCACGCTTGCAACAACTTGAGCAGAAGCTCATTGACCTTGAAGTGCAAGATCCAAAAGCTGCTGAATACTTACTTAAAAACCTTGAAGATGGTATTGAGTGGTTTTCAAAAAAATAGCGAAAGGAAACGATGCCCTGTGCATCGTTTTCTTTCGCTATTTAAGTTCAACTTCTTCCTCACCTAGAGTAAAAGAATCATCCAAATCAAATAAACTAAGTTGAGCGTCTTGTGTCTTTTTCTTTATGTACATAGGTACTGCTTTTTTAATTAAATTAACAAAGCGTGAATCTTTGATCCCGGTCTCTGGACACTTGTATTCTCCATTAGATTTTATATTTGTCTTCATGACTCCACTTTTATCATAATAAACGGAATATGCTTGCTTCATTAATTCCTCATTTGCTAAATCTGCTGTCTTAACTTTCTTCTCTATATGCTTTACGAATTTCTCTAATGTTTTAGTGGCATGCTGATCTTTGACAACTGTTTTCTTCGTCCTTGTTTCTTTAGAATTTTGATCGATTAACATATCCATTTTCTTAACTAATATTTTTGATATTTCAACTAACTCTGTTAAAAGTTCATTAGTTTGCTGAAAATGCGCTTCATTAAATGAAACTGTATTTCCTGAAGTGTTTGTTTCTGTTCCACCGTCTTTCTTAATTTCATTAATCATATTAACCTTTTCAATCATTCCAGGTTTTTTAATTTCAATAAAGTCCATCAAACTATCTTCATCAATAATAAAGCGCCTTTTTCCTGTTTTTTCATCTGTTATCCGTTCTGCTTCTAATTTCCCTTCCTTGATAAACCTCCTAACCATTTGGATTGATTTAGTAACATAATGTTTTTGTAATATTTCTAACGCTTCTTCTGTCGTATATTTTTTTGCCACTAAAAGCTCCCCCTTTATTGCTGTTACCAAATTATATGGTCTTACTTGCATTGTAATGACACTGTAGTACGGTCAATTTTCCAGCAATATCAAGGGATTGATCTAACAAATAATGATTTAATAATATTAATGTATGATGACATTTTATCTATAGAAATTGTGGTTTTTGGGCCTGAGCTTACTTTAGTAATATTAAAAACCGAGGAATGATATTAGTGTTTTATAAAGAACCGAGAAACAGTTTTCTGCTTTTATCAGAAAATTCAACTGTCCATCTACTTCATCAAAAAATCCCTTATCTTGTCCACTTTTAGCCCTACATTACTCTAAACACCTCGGTAATTCACTAAGAAAGGGATCCCTTTCTTAGTGAACTACCGAGGAAAATTGTACAAGCTTTATGAAGTACCGAGAAATTAATGTTTTTTAAAATCTTTTCCCTAAATAAAAACGAAAAATTTATTAAAATAACCTTGTTATTTAAGTAGTACCTAAATTATTGCATTGTATGTTTCTTTACAAACCAAAAAAGAGTTTTTCCCAGGTTGGAAAGACTCTTAAAAAGACGAATAAAAAATGAGCTACAATAACAATAATTGCAGCTCACTATCATAACCCCATTATTTTGGGTGGAACACTTTTTATTTTAAATTTTACTTTGTTAGGTGCTGTTAAAGCACATTGCTCTATAACTAATAAAACTAAGTTCCTTTTTTCTAAATCAGACTGTTCATTTGTACTTAGATTATTAATAACTCTTTTAACCGTTTCTTTAATGACGCCATCATTTTTTATTAAGTCCTCTAATTTCTCATTTGATACTTTTAACTGATTAGATTGATATTTGTATTTTTCTAATTTATCTTCACTGTTTTTCTTTGATATTAAATACGCCAGCACATTTGGGTTTTTCGAATCAAAAAGATGTACATCTTCAGACTTTTCTATACTACCAAACTTTTTATAGGTTCGTAGATTTTCCTCTTCTTCATTAATTTTAATAATTAAATTACTTATAGTTAGCTTCGCCTCTTCTAGATCTGTTTCAAGAAGCTTTTTTATTTCATCTACTACGTATTCTTCTGGAGTAGTAATATTATTAATAAGCTTAAAAAATAAATCATGCAGATCATCAGTTTTCACTTTACACTTACAAGAAGGACAAACATAATATCGATAACCATCCAATTCACCATCTTTACCTTTTGTGCGCTGGTCTTTCCCCCTCATAAAAGTATCGCAATAACAAGTAATAATTTTACTAAAGTAGTAGGGAGTATTCAGATACCTTGGCTCCTTTTTAGAAGTGCTTTGATATTTACGCCAGCAATACCACCATTCCTCGGTAGAAATAGGTGGATCTTTAATAAAAGGACATTTAACCCATTGCCATTGATCCACTGGCTTAAAATTATAACCGTTTTTACCATCTGCATACCGATTATAAACGAAGTGTCCGGTATAAATCGGGTTTAATATAATTCCTCTAATAGTATTTGAACTCCACTTTCTTTCACCATATGAACCCTTTTTCTTAGAAGAGGCTTTAGACAATAATTTCTTTGCAATACTAGAAAATGTTTCTCCACCACGGTATAGTGTAAATATTTCCTTTACAATGCCAATTTCTTCTGGAATTGCATTATAACCGACCACAACTTGCTTAGATTTCCCATGCTTTTGATTAGCTTTCTTTTCTGCTTCAAAGCCAAATGGCGGTTTACCACCGATATATTTACCTTTTTCGGCCAGTGTTTGCATCGTTGCTTTTGTTCGTGTTGATATCGTATCGGATTCTAGTTTTGTTAAGGCATCCTCTACAAGATTTTTTATAAAGTCATCGTCACTATATATCTCATCTTGGGAAGCGATAATAACCGGAATACCTAATTGCTTTAGCTTTTCTCTTAAGGTAATATGTTCGTCTGTTTGTCGTGAGAGTCGATCACGATCAGAAACCACAATTGCATCATATTCCTTATTTTCAACGTCATTTAACAATTCATTAAAGGCTTCTCTTTTTTCATAACTTTTGGAATAGGCCGATATCTCATCTGGGTAGTTCTTTGTATATTTTTTACCATATCTATCTAAGTAACTCTCAACTACACCCGTTTGATGCTTTAGATCACTTTGGTCTTTCGTTGAAACACGTGTATAAAAAGCAAGTTTTTTGGCGTTCTCAATTATTTCTGATGCCGTGTTTTTCTTATCTTTTTCCAAAATGACTACACTCCTTTTACAGCATGTACAGCAATCCTCTGTATTTTGCTTCCTGTTACATTTACTCTGCTCACTAACTTAATTAAGTGTTGCTTTTGTAGGAGGGTTAATTTTTCAACTGTAAAACTATCAACTGTATTTTTGTCTAGATTATCTAAATACTCATTGACGTGATGGTGTGTAGCTTTTATCTTTTCTAGTAGTTTCGATTGCTCTTGATAATCCTTAATTAATGAATGAACCTTACTTTCATTCGTAGACTCTTCAATGTAATCCTTAAAGTTCATTTTAATCTCTTCTTCTAATTCATTTATTTTGTATTCATAATCGTCAATCATAACCTGAAAAGGCCGAGTGTATCTATTTTTCAAATACATTTTTACCTTTTCCCATTCCTCGGCACCTTTTCTCTTTAAGTGATTTAGAACCTTTTGAATTACCTCTTCATCTAATTTCGCAATTTTTACTTGTTTGCTACATATAGGACACTTGTATACTTTTTTGATTACCTTTAATGGTTGGTTACATTTATCACAGTGAATTAGATGGGGCAAAAGTGGAATTATCTCTATCTCGGGTTCGTCTTCACTCCCTTCAACTTTAATACTCTTAGGTGGAACGAGAGTTGCTAAGAACTTATTAGCTTTCTCCCAACCGTCAACTTCTTCATCTTTTTTTAAAATAGCTAGGTCTGTATTTTCTCTCGTGATCGGTTCATTATCAAGTTTTTGAACCATTAACCCTTTATGCAGTGGTTGTGATATGATTTTCCAAATTTGTTCATTCGTAAGTTTTTCTAATAGAGGGTCTTTCCTTATTTCTTTAGTAATTTCACCAAATTGCTTTTTGCTTGGAGCCACACGTAAAAATTCTTCATAAACTTTTTTCACGATAGGCTCTTTACTTTTATCAATTATTAACTTTCCAGCCTCATCACCCTTTATATACGCAAATGGCGGGCTTCCAGCAGCCCATTTCCCATCTCTCATCACTTGCTTCTTCGATTGAATAAGCCTTCTAACTATATTATCTGCTTCATGCTGAGCAATACCTGCAAGTATTACTTCAATAAATTCCGAAGCAACACCTGTAAACATAGGCGGTTCATTGTCCGCCGTAAAATGTACCTCTACATTTTCTTTCTGTAGTACTCTAACCACTTGAATATATTGCTGAACATTTCTTGCCAAGCGGTCTCTTTTAAAAACAATAACTCGCCCAATCTTGCCTTCTTTAACATCATTTAACAAGCGATTTAAAACTGGTCTTTCTTCTACTTTAGTTTTTCGTGCCGACATAACCCCTTCATCATAAATTTCTTGGATAATCCATTGTTTATTTTTTGCATATTCAAGGCATATGCTTTTTTGCACGTCTAATGAGTGCTTCTGTTTTTCTGAACTTAACGATTTGCGGATATAAATAACAGTCTTTCTCATAAATCCTAGTCACCATCTTCTTCAAGTTGATGTTTTATGCTTCTGTACACCATCGATGCAACTACTTCTACCCATTCCTTTTCAAACTCTGGTTTATAAACAATTTCTATACCATCTAACTGTAATGGATCAGTATTTACTTTTCTTTTTCTTCCCACAATATAGCCTCCCATCTTGATAACTCATTCTTAATTTGTCACCAATGAATAAAAGTTATTCATATTTGTGAACAATATTTATTAAGATGAAGACGGATTGCTACTCATCGATCCTTAACCAAGTCTTATGAAAGGTTTCTTCTGGATATTTCTCTGAAAGATGATGGTCAACGGCTGCTTCTATAACACGTTTTTTCCAATGAGCTAATACATTCATTAACCTTACTTGATCCTCTTCTGAAAAATTATTAATGTTTTTAGCTTCATATTGATTAAACGAGAAGGTTACTTTGTTTTCTTGATCCATATAGTTAGTCCCCCTTTATACAAACTATGCTGTTTCATAAAGAGGACAACCCTACAAGTTCATATTACTTTTCAAAATTCATATAAATGGACAAAGAGGTATAAGTGGAGGAAAGCTATGTTAAATTCAAAATCTGATGGTTTAGACTCTAGAGATATTGCTATATATACACGTGTATCAACCGATGAACAAGCTCGTGAAGGTCTGTCGCTTAGTGAACAAAAACATCGACTTGAAGCCTATTGTTTAGCTATGGGTTGGAAAAATGATATCGTTCATTTTGTGGATGATGGTTACTCTGCAAAGGATATTGAGCGTCCTCAATTAACTGCTTTATTAAAGGCAGTAGAAGAGAAATCTGTATCAAAAATAATCGTTACCAAATTAGATCGATTAAGCAGAAAGCTCCTTAATTTACTTGAGTTAATCGATGTTTTTCAGCAAAACGAAGTCTCCTTTATTTCTATTAGTGAGAGCTTTGATACCAATACACCTTCAGGACGTTTAACATTACAGGTTTTAGGTGCCGTTGCTGAATTTGAAAGAGAGCGCATCAGAGAACGTGTTATTGATAACATGTTTCATGCTGCAAATAAAGGACAATGGCTCACTTCTGCACCCTATGGTTATGTATTAACTGACAAAGAGTTGAAAGTTAATCCAGAAACATCAAAAATAGTTTCACGCATATATCACATGTATGAAAAGGAAAATAAAGGTTTTTTAACAATTGCTAAGGCATTAAATGAAGAGGGGATACCTTCACCAACAGGAAAAGAGTGGTGGAATCGTACCATCAAATTAATTTTAACGAACCCTGTTTATAAAGGAACGACGGTATGGAATCGCATTGAAGGAAGCAAAAAGACAAGACCCAAAAGAGATATGGAAGATTGGGTAATACAAGAAAATACCCATGAAGCCATCATTAAACCTGATACATGGGACCGAATTCAAGGAATTATTAATAAAAGAAATATTCCTAACCGTGCCCAATCTAGTCCTTATCTTCTAAGTGGGCTCTTAAAATGTCCACAGTGCGGAAGTGGAATGAGTGTAAGTTCCTCTGGCTCTAATAAGGTATATCGTTGTTCAGCCTATAAAAACAAAGGAACATGTGTAGGCACACAATATAAGCTTAATAAAATACATGATCTATTTAAAGAAGGTCTTGAGGACTTGCTAAAGCATATCCCTATTGAAACCTTATCCATACAACCTTCTAATAAGGATCGAAATACTCACACATCCATCCAAAAAAAGCTCGTTACTGCCAAAAAACGTTATGAACGTAAAGTAGAGGCATATGCAGCTGAATTAATTTCTTTAGACGATTTGAAATATGAAAAATTAAAGCTTGAAAAATTAGAGCAAGAAATCAACGAGATCTCTAATATAAATACCGATCTAACTGTAATAGAAAAAGAGCTCAAAGAAATAATTAGTTCAGTTTTAACCTCACTGGATTTATTACCAACAGAAACAGTTAAAGCCCTTCTTAAGGACCTTTTTGAAAAAGTTATTCCAGTAGGGGAGAACGAATTAATGTTTGTATTTAAAGAATTAAGTTAAGAAATCCACCAAAGAAAGGAGTTAACCTTTTGAACATTAGTCTAGAAATTCGACATCAACTTCAAGAAATAGCAAAACTAAAAAATATTTCAGAAGATGAAGCCATTCAACTAGTGCTTGAACGATATGCGACAAGAGCAAAAAATGAGATTGAAAGAGCATATAAAGCGGCTGAAATTGCATTGAAAAAATAATAATGACAAAGGCACTTTCCACATGTCTGGAAAGTGCCTGTTGTTTTTTTGCACTATTAATTTGCTTGATTAACATAAAGTTTTTTACTAACGCCACCCATATGTTCAACTATTTAAGATTTTAAGTTTGAGACCTTTTTCAATGTGTTGCACAAAAAACGGGCGGTAAATGATACAGCCCGTTTTTTACTAACGCTTCCGTTAGTGAAAATTCGTTTTCAACCTATCTTTGTATTGATTGCATATATTCGACCGCTTCATTTAAATCGTAAGTTTTTAATATCAATTCTTTATTATCGAAAACCATAACGGCTGGTGCTTCCTCAATATTTAACTTGGGATACCGCTTCTGCGCATCATCCAAATTAACAATATACTTTAAGGAAGTTTCGCCTGTAACAGCTAAATCTTTTAATTCATCCTTGATTTTACGAAGAGCTTTATTTAATAGCTCATCTTTATTCGCATCAGGATGATTTTGGGTATCAATTATCAAAACAAAATATTTCCCTTCCTCTTTCGCTAAGAATTCTGGATAAGGATTATTACTAGATTGGCAACCAACGACTTGTAGCATTAAAACTAATGAGATAACCAGTAAAATTAACTTTTTCAACCTACTCACCTCACCTTATTAAAATAAAATATAAAGGACTTAACCAACTTTATTCAACTCTCCTGCTTCGTTAATTTAATTGTAAAAATCACAATTCAAAGTCTTAATTTTATTTTACGAACCGAATGATAAGTGGAACACGAACCCATTGTCCAAATAAAGAAAAGATTACCAAAACTATATACACAGCCATGATGAGAATAAGCCCAATAATGATAAAGAAAATAGAGGATACGCCTCCCAAAACCAAGGTGATGCCAACTACAGGAAACTTCTCTGTAATCCAATCCAGGCTACCTCCCATATTAGGGAGGATCAGATAGAAAAGGGATAAAACGAATAAATATAAATGCAAACTTGATATAAGGTTAAAGTTCTGCTTTAAATGGTGCTCAACAAAAAGGGAATTACCACGGAACAAATGATAAAACAACCAGGCGATGGCAATTGAGATTAGTGGAACTGACACCATCATGGTAAGACCGTAAGCTGCTGCAGTAATCAATCGGTCATTAGCTGAAGAGGGGCTAGTCATGATATCCTCCTTTGATACGAATTAGTAAGTAATAAATATGTTTATTTAACGATCGTTTAACTGTCTAATCTAGTTCATGCATTTCTTTTTTTACAAACCGAATGACAAGCGGGATACGTGTCCACTTACCCATCAAGACTAAAATGATAAGAACGACGAGTACAATATGAAACACCGTCCGTAAGAATAAGATAGAAAAAATCGGAAATAGAACCCCTACTAAAAATAAAAATGGTTGTAGAAGTACATTTTCTGATATCCAATCCTGAATTCCTTCTCCTCCAAGTACAAGAGCACGTTCAAGTAGGAAAAGGAACAAATTAATGATCCCTAGGAACAAGTAATAACTTAAAACAAAATTTACATTTTGTCTCAGATGATGAAAGACAAATCGGGACTGCGTTCTCAGTATAAAGTAATACGCCAGCACTGCACCCATTGTCAGTAGAGCTTTGATTGACAGCAGAGGCCCAGATAGGAAAATAGGAAGAGCGTAACCCACTGCTATTATAAGACGGTCTTTTAAAGGAGGTTGTAGATTCATAAAAACACTACTCTCTTTGAATATTAGCTTTCATTTCAATCAGTCATCTTGGTATAGGTAATGATTATAGTGATACTTCAAAATTAAATAAACCTATTAAATATAAACTGATGAAGTTATTTTTTTCTTTTTAGGAATGTGCATAAGTAAATGCACTTAAAACTCTATTGTAAATTAAAGTTTTTTAACTTTCTAGATATTTACTTAACGGTCTAATAACTAGTTCACTGCCTATCTACTGTAACTCTAATGGCAGCACTCCACTATCGATTAGATGGGAATAATAATAGTATTAGAGAAAAGTTCCATGTTGCAGAAGATTGAGCTTATAAATCATCCATGAGAATAATCCACACTCTTCAACTAAAGTTAGTGAAAAAATTATTCTATCAGTTGTTGTTCTTAGATTCTCTTTACATTTATCGGGTTTTGTTCTCTCTCTCTTGTAAATACTTAACGAAATAATAACTTATTGTGAGAATGGCAGACATTTGTATCGCAAAGAAAATGGCAATAATAGCATCTAAATATTCTATTCCCCCTGATATAACATATAAAAAAGCAATCAGCGATAAAAAGAAGAAGATAGTAATGATATTTAATATTTTCCTTAACATTTGAGAACACTCCTCTCGGTTTTACGAAATAGCTAAATAAAAAGTGGCATCCCTTTATTAAAGAATT
>SKOL01000526.1 GCA_007120055.1 Anaerobacillus sp. | reverse complement strand
TCATTAATTGCTGTTTGCCGATCGTTCCCTCTTACGACTAGTTTAGCGATCATCGGATCGTAAAACGGTGTAATTTGACTATTCGACTCAATACCAATTTCATTCCTAACATTTTCTCCAGTTGGAAGTGTTAGTTTAGTTATTTTCCCTGGAGAAGGGAAGAACGTCACCGGATCTTCTGCATAAATTCGTACTTCAATGGCATGCCCTGTAAGGGTAATATCCTCTTGTGTAAATGGTAGATCTTCTCCGTAAGCGACTTTTAATTGTTGTTCAACAAGGTCTACACCTGTAATTTCTTCTGTAATTGGATGTTCAACTTGTAATCTCGTATTCATTTCTAAGAAATAAAAGTTCTTATCCACATCAACGAGAAACTCAATCGTACCAGCATTGGCATAACCAATTTCTGCTGCTGCGCGGACAGCTGCTTCACCCATTTTTCTCCTCGTTTCATCATCTAAAAATGGTGATGGTGCTTCTTCAACGACTTTTTGGTGACGTCTTTGAATTGAGCATTCACGCTCCCATAAATAAACGGTATTTCCCTTTTTATCAGCAAGTATTTGAATTTCAATATGACGTGGATTTAAAATATACTTTTCTAAATACATCGCTCCGTCACCAAAAAAGTCTAGAGCTCTCTTTTGATTACTTGCAAACGCTTTCAACAGTTCAGCTTCATCATGAACGATTTGCATCCCAATACCGCCACCACCACTTGAGGCTTTGAGCATAACCGGAAAACCCATTGCTTTAGCTTTTTCAACAGCTTCATCTGCATCTCTTAATGGCTCATTACCACCAGGTACAATTGGAACATTGGCCTTTTCCATCGTTTTCCTTGCTTCGATTTTACTACCCATCTTTTCGATACAAGTAGGATTAGGTCCGATAAAAACAATACCCGCTTTTTCACATGCATTAGCAAAACTAATATTTTCTGAAAGTAGGCCATAACCAGGATGGATCGCTTCTGCGCCTGTTTGTTTAGCTATTTCTAATATTTTATCAACCTTTAAATAACTCTCATTCACTCTTGCAGGACCGAGTAAAAATGCTTCATCGGCATTTTTAACGTGTAAAGAATCAACATCCGCTTCTGAATAAACAGCTACAGTTTTGATCCCCATTTTTTTACAAGTACGTATGACCCTCATCGCAATTTCGCCACGGTTTGCAATTAATATTTTCTTAAACATCGACTCACCCCTTAAAGAATTCTACTTTTATCCAACTTATTCCTTTTATTTTGATAATTTTATTAACTCCATAGACTGTTCTCTTAATTTATATTTTTGAATTTTACCAGATGCAGTCATCGGATAACTGTCACAAAATGCGATATGTTTTGGAACTTTATATCTCGCAATCTTTCCTAAACAAAACTCTCGAATTTCTTCAACTGTTGCTGTTTCTCCTTCTTTAAGTTGAATCCAAGCAACAACCTCTTCTCCAAATTTTTCATGAGGAACGCCTACGACTTGAACATCCAAAACTTTCGGATGTAAATATAAAAACTCCTCAATTTCTCGTGGATAAATATTTTCACCGCCGCGAATAATCATATCTTTTAAGCGACCGGTGATTTTACAATAGCCATTTTCATCCATAACTGCTAAATCGCCGGTATGAAGCCAGCCATCATTGTCAATCGCATTTGCTGTTGCTTCTGGATTTTTATAATATCCTTTCATGACGTGGTAGCCTTTCGTACATAGCTCACCTTGAACACCACGATCAACTTCTTCGTTTGTCGCTGGATCAACGATCTTCACTTCGACATTCGGAAGCGCCCTACCGACCGAAGAAACTCTTAATTCAATTGGATCGTTCGTTCTCGTTTGCGTAATCACCGGTGAAGACTCCGTCTGTCCATAAGCGATCGTAATTTCAGAGGCTCCCATTTTGTTAACAACTGCTTTCATTACTTCAATTGGACATGGTGAACCCGCCATAATCCCTGTACGTAGGCTCGATAAATCATACTTATCGAAGTCAGGGTCATTTAATTCAGCGATAAACATCGTCGGAACACCATGAAGTGCTGTACAACGCTCTTTTTCAACAGCAGTTAATACTTCTTTGACATTAAACTCTTGTACGGGTACCATTGTAGCGCCGACAGAAACGCAAGCAAGTGTCCCAAGTACACAACCGAAACAATGGAAAAACGGTACAGGAATACACATTCGGTCTTCTGCGCTTAAATTCATACATTCCGCTATATTTCTAGCATTGTTAATAATATTATTGTGAGTTAGCATGACCCCTTTAGGAAATCCTGTCGTTCCCGATGTGTATTGCATATTAATCGGATCATGAATATCAAGAGAATCCATTCTTTTATTAAATTCCTCATCTGTAACATCGTCTTTCATCGAAAGTACATCGTCCCATAAAAATGTTCCCGGGTATCTTTTATCCCCTAGTACTATAACATTCTTTAGATGAGGTAATTTTTTGGAGTTTAACTTCCCTGGAACGGCTGTTTTTAATTCCGGAACAATTTCATAGAGCATATCAATGTAGGACGCATCCCTATATTGCTCCATCAAAATTAACGTTGTAGAGTCTGATTGCTTTAGTAAATATTCTAATTCTGCTGTTCGATAATTTGTATTAACCGTTACTAATACTGCACCCATTTTGCCTGTCGAAAATTGACAAGAAAGCCACTCTGGCCGATTGGTCGCCCATATAGCAACATGTTCACCTTTTTTTATCCCTAACTTCATTAAGCCTTTGGCAACGTCAATACAATGATTATTAAACTGTTCGTAAGATAACCTTAAACCTCTATCTGGATAAACTAGCGCATCCCTATCAGGATTTTTACTCGCTACATCATCAAGCAACTGACCGATCGTTAATTTAATTTCTTCCGCCATTCTAATCCTCCTCGTAAACATTAAAGAATTATATTCGTTCTCTCTACTAATGGACAACAGTTCTATCTTTACTTTATGAAAGAAGTTGACGAGCAATAACTATTCTTTGAATTTCCGATGTGCCTTCACCAATTTCCATCAGTTTTACATCTCGTAAATAACGTTCAACATGATACTCTCTCATGTAACCGTAACCACCGTGGATTTGAATTGCTTGATTACAAACGCGAGTTGCCATTTCAGAAGCAAATAACTTTGCAAAAGCTGCTTCTTTTTTAAACGGTTTATCATTATCTTTAAGCCATGCAGCTTTTAGCACCGCATTTCTAGCTAAATCAATTTCCATTGCCATGTCGGCAAGTTTAAATTGCGTCGCCTGGAAACTAGAAAGTGTTTTTCCGAATTGCTTTCTTTCTTGGGAATATTTTAAGGCTGCCTCATATGCAGCTTGAGCAATTCCTACCGCTAACGATGCAATTGAAATTCTTCCACCGTCTAATGTATAAAGAAACTGTCCGAAACCTTTTTGTGGATCACCAAGTAAATTTGTTCTTGGTACACGTACATCTTCTAAAACTAACTCTGAAGTATTTGAACCACGAACTCCCATCTTTTCGTAATTACTATTAATTGTAAAACCTGGTGTATCTGTTGGAACGATAATCGCCGAAATAATGTTTTTCCCGCGCTCATCTTTCCCAGTTACTGCCGTAACCGTTACCGTACGAGCAAAACCAGCATTCGTAATCCAACACTTTTCACCATTAATGACAAAATCATCACCATCAACAACCGCCTTCGTTTGCGTTCCACCAGCATCTGATCCAGCATTTGGCTCTGTTAAACCGAAAGCTCCTAGTGACTTTCCTGAAGCAAGTGGTACTAGATGTTCTTGCTTTTGTTCCTCAGTCCCGAAAAAGTAAAGTGGACTAGCACCTAAAGAAATTGCTGCAGCATAACTTAAACCAGTGCTTCCACACGCTTTCCCAATTTCTTCAACAGCCAAAATGTAAGAAATAGTGTCTCCACCCGATCCACCATATTGTTCTGGAAATGGAATTCCCATGAGTCCAAGCTCTCCCATTTTCTTAAATGTTTCAATAGGGAATTTCTCTGTTTTGTCTAATTCCTCAGCCATAGGTGCAATTTCATTTTTAGCAAAGTCTCTCACCATTTCCTTAATCATTTGCTGTTCTTTCGTTAATTCAAAATTCATCATATACTCCCCCTTATAATAAAATAAATGTAACTGGTTACCTATTTACTTAAAAAAATATAAATGAACAATCGCTCAGCTGACATTAAATCTTAACTACGCTTTTATTATATTCTAAATATTTAAAATTTTAAATATCTTTTTTGAAATTTTTTAAATTTTTTTTTAGATTTTTCATTAGCTTTGTTTAATTAAGCAAACAAACCCTTTTAAGATATAATAAAGTTATAAATGATTAAGGGAGAAAAAATGATGACTAAAAGAAGATATTTAGCTTTAATTCAACAATCTGTAAATAAAGACGACATAAGCTTCGAGGAAATTGCTACGGACTATTTATATCGGGCACATTTAAAACAAGATCTAAAGTCATTTATTATGCATGATGTAGAAATCGGTCTCAATAATGCATCCGCTGCTAAGGTAGCAATGAGTAAGTCTGCAACTTATGCTACGCTCAAGCGAGAAAAAATACCGGCGATTGAACATGTATTCATTATGAATAGCAACTCAAGATTTATTTCTGGAGACTCATTTCAATTAGCGAGAGAATTATTTTATCAATGGGGAGAGACGGTCGTCTTAAAACAAGATAACGGGTCGCAAGGAAATAATGTATACAAAATTAGCGATATTGTAGAATTAAATAAGCAACTACAATCGATATTCTCTCTACAAGCCAATGCCTCTATCAGTCCTTATTATGAAGCTATATTTGAATATCGAATTGTGACACTCCTCGGAGAACCTAAACTTTTATTAGCGAAAGAGCGAACGAGGTCATGGAAACATAATTTAATCAGTGGCGCACTTTCAAAAGACGTCGAGCCAACAAAAATTCCTCAGCTATCAGAAATAGCTAGCAAAGTAGCTAAAGCAATGGAACTAGACTTTTGCTCGATCGATATACTTGAAACAACCTCGGGTTTACGCGTATTGGAAGTAAATGAACAAGTGATGCTTGATGAGTATTGTAAAAATAATGAAAACCGAGAAGAAAAAGTTGCACAGCTATATCGTGAAGCATTTCTTGAACGGTTCAAGAGGATCTAGTAACGAATGAAACTGTCGAAAAAAAACTCTCCAAATTGAAATTATGGCTTTATGTAACAGTTGTCGGGCTAGTGGGTATGGGGTTTAAATTGTTTTTATAGTCGGTATGATTGGATGACTTTGAGATACTAGCTCTTTTGCGGAGCGAGACCAAAAACAGGTAGCCCCATTTTACTATCAAAAATTTTTAACGGACGTATGTTCCTTTATATACTACAAAACCCTCGTTATATAATTACAGGACATACGTTCCGTTATTGACTTAATTTAAAGAAACAATACCCTTATTTACCTTAATTAAGGGAACGTATGTCCGTTAGCACATCGATATGACTGCTTTTTTCAAAAATAACGGATGTGATGTCCGCAAAGCTGCCCTCGCTTGACCCTAGACCTGGCTTTTAAAATTTAATCGCTGTATCTAAAGCGATTTCTACCATTTCCCCAAATGTTTTTTGGCGTTCTTCTGAAGACGTCTCTTCTCCTGTGATAACATGGTCACTTACTGTTAAAACCGATAAGGCCTTCACGCCGAACTTCGCAGCTAACGTATAAAGTGCTGCGGTTTCCATCTCAAGCGCTAAAATACCATGATTTGCCCAATTTTGAACCGCTTCTTTATCTTCATTATAAAACGTATCACCCGTAAAGACGTTACCAACATTAATTTGTTTACCTCGTTCTATAGCGATATCATAAGCCGTTTTTAATAAATCGAAGTTCGCTGTAGGAGCAAAATCAATTCCTTTAAAACGAATTCGATTTACAGCTGAATCCGTTGAGGCACTCATAGCAAGAATTAAATCTCTTACTTTCACGTCTTCTTGAATAGCACCACAAGTTCCAACACGAATTAAATTTTTTACTCCATAGCTTTGAATAAGCTCTTGAGCATAAATAGAAATCGAAGGAATTCCCATTCCAGTTCCTTGAACTGATACGCGCTTTCCTTTATATGTCCCAGTAAACCCTAACATACCTCGAACTTCGTTATAACATTTTGCATCCTCTAAAAAATTTTCAGCAATATACTTTGCTCGTAGTGGATCTCCTGGTAATAATATTGATTCTGCAATTTCATTTTCTTTTGCACCGATATGTACACTCATTTTTACTTCCTCCTTGAATATTAAACTTTTTCTATTAGAGTTAATTGCACTTTTGCTTTAACTCTAAAAAAAATGTACGTGTCAATTTAACACATTAAAGATTTTTAATCAAAAATTTAACGTTTTTTCACAATAAAAAATCCCTTTCAATAAATATAACGCTCTATAAATAAGCTTTCCCGTTTTAGAGGAGTTATATTTATTGAAAGGGATCATTTCTATTCTGATTTTTGTTTCGATTTATTAACTCTTGCTTTTTCAATAACTAAAGCTTTTTTCGTAACTAACCGTTTTCGTTCATCGTAACAATTCGATTTTTTCAACTTTTCTTGTAACCGTTTTACTTTTTTTAAATCTCCTTCGTTTAAAAAATCTTTATGTTTCATAAGCATAACCCTTTCTAATTAAAATCAATGAATTTCATAATTCATTATTCTCGCAACTAAGCACAATATACAGTTGCGTCAAAACCATCCGAAAACTATATATTGTGTGATGTGGCTCATTTTAGGTGATTATGAAATTCACTCAAATAAGAAAAACTTAACTTTTCGGTAAATCCAAGATAAAGGCTTGTTTTTCCTTATACTTTAACCCTTTATTGAGTTGAACTTTCTTAAGGTATATAAAATACTTGTTATACAACAATATAACTACTATTATATTCAATATTGAGCAGACAACTACTTTCGAGGAATTGGAGGCTAACGAAGTTCTGTTCCACTAAAAACTATAACACATTTTAAGCTTATTATAAATGATTAAATGAAACGTAATATTGTTTGTAGACCAATTATTTCATAATGCATTTATTAAACTTGCTTGGCTTTCCGTCATAGAGAAAGGGCTAACCTGTAAATAGGTCAGCCCGCACACTTTTAACAACAATCATTAACTCCAACCATTACAAGTCCAGAACCTTGTGGAGTTTCTTGGAAATCAAGTGTTAACCCCTCTGTTTGCTCAACAATACTTTTCTCAAACGCTACTTGAATACCATTGATTGATTCAACGATATCCTCTTCTGATGCCTCATCCAGAGACAATCCTAACTTTGGACCACCTCAACCCATGCCTGCAAAAATTACTTTAATTCCTTTTGCATTGTTCTGTTCAAGCACTTCTTGAATGAACGATTTTGCTTCGTTAGTAATGTTCATTTTTTCACCTCAAAAAATTCATTAAGGAGCTATCTTATAATAATAACTCTCAGAGTAATCGTAACAATATTAGTTATTATTCACAAGAAAATCGTACTATAAACTTATTAATGTAAAAAATTGATTGCACTTTTTTTAGAGGCTCACTCAATAGTTAGGCCGGACATTTTCATTCAAAACCTCCATGACTTTATATCACCACCAACTAATATAGAAAAAGTCAGGTTTGCCTTTTCAAGCCAACTAACCAACCAACTTTCACAAAAAAAAAATAGATAAGCTCAATTACGCTTACCTTACTTTAATGAATTTCACAATTCATTATTCTCGCCACTAAGTTCAATATATAGTTGCGCCAAAAACATTCGCAAACTATATATTGCGTGGTGTGGCTCGTTTTTGGTAATTATGAAATTCACTCACTTAATGTGAAAATTTATCATTGTATTTTTTTGGTTTAAAAATGTTTTTAATTCTAGTTACTAAGGAGATTGTTCTTTCGTCATTAATTCCATGAAAAATCCGGATGACAATTAAAAAATAGATAACTATTGTTAAACTGATTAGGACATATACCATTTAAATCCCCTCACTTCATTGAGAATAATTTTCAATATCATTATATGCTTTTTCATGGAAAATTTTCAAGTGTTTTATGAATGTTCCTAAAAAATTCACATTTTTTCGATTATACAAACCGACTCTTCAAATTCATATTTTAACAACAATAATGCACAATAGTAAAAGAATACTGTGTGAAGTTCTTTTGTACAGCACTCTAAAAACGAGGAGGATACTATGGAACGTCTTGACGAAGAGAGTCGCAAAGGTTATACAAAGCAAGTTATTGAAACAATCGTTGACAATAACATGAATAACTTTCGAGAGTTATTTTTTGACCTGCATCCGACCGATCAAATTGATATTTTAAATTCTGTAACAAAAAAACAGCGAGTGATTATTTATAAGTATGTTAAGCCTGAAGAGTTCGCTGAAATTTTCCAAGGCCTTGAGCTCGTAAAACAAAAACAATACATTGCAGAAGTACAACAAAACTATGCAATCGATGTAATTAATAACATGCCATATGACGATGTTGCAGATTTTTTAGCAGAATTACCGGAAACATCTAAAGAACTTTATTTAAGTCAAATGGATAAAGAAGAAGCTCAAGAAGTTATTCACTTATTGAAATACGAAGATCAAACCGCTGGGGCAATTATGACAACAGAGTTTGTGTCTGTTTCTTCTACTGAAACTGTACGAAATGTTATGGAACGTCTACGACATGAAGCTCCAGAAGCAGAAACCATTTATTACATTTATGTCATTGATGATCAACTTAAGTTAGTCGGTGTTGTTTCATTACGTGATTTAATTATTTCTCCTTTAGATGAAAAAATTGAAGAAGTGATGTTATCAAGAGTAAAATCCGTTGAAACACATACTGATCAAGAAGAAGTAGCGAGAATTATGAAAAAGTATGACTTTTTAGCTGTTCCAGTAACTGCCCAAGGAATGTTAGTAGGTATCGTTACCGTAGACGATATTATGGACGTAGTTGATGAAGAAACTGAAGAAGACTTTGGGGAAATCTCAGCTGTTAGAGGTTCATTAGATACGACTATTTCTTCTTTCTCTGCAGCAAAAAAACGTTCACCGTGGATCATCATGCTAATGTTTTTAGGGTTAATTACGGCAGGAGTCATCGGCGGTTTTGAAGATACACTAGAAGAAGTTATTTTGCTTGCAGCGTTTATCCCCTTAATAATGGATTCGGCAGGGAACACCGGTACACAGGCGTTAGCAGTTGTTGTCCGCGGTCTAGCCATAGGTACAGTTGACCGTTCTTCCATCGGAAAAATGTTAAAACGTGAGTTCGGCACTGGTATTATGCTTGGATTGATTTGTGCAATCACGTTACTAATTATTGTTCCTGTTGTTTATCCGGAAGGTGGGTTATGGTTAGCTGGTATTGTCGGCGTATCACTGTTTTTCACTCTTAGTATATCAACAATGGTCGGTGCAACTGTACCTTTAATTATTAATAAATTGAAAATCGATCCAGCCGTTGCCTCAGGCCCATTTATAACGACGATCAACGATATTATGGGGTTAATCATATATTTCTCGATCGCAACAGCCTTACTAGATTACTTACCTAAATAATCACATAAAATGAGGCGTTCAATGGACGTTTCAGACCATCTATAAGTAAAATTAAAAGCACTAGGGCTCACTTACAACCCTAGTGCTTTTTCAAATATTAATCGTCCTCTTTTTGTCTTACTTTAATAAATAAGCTCTTGATTCGTACGGTTTTAACGTAAACTGCTTAACAGTCCCCTCTTCATCTCCATAATTAGAAATCAACAACTCGGACTCAGAGAACTGAATATCGTTAAGAAGCTCAAATGTCGGCTCATTTCCATAAAAATTACATACTACAACTAACTTTTTATCACCTAATGTTCGAACGTAAGCGAAAATATCTTCGTTGTCTTCTAAAATTAAGTCATAGCCACCGTATACGATAATCTCATGTTGTTTGCGCAGTTGAATTAACTTATGATAATAGTAAAAAATCGAATTTTCATCTTCTACGACAGCTTTCGCATTAATTTCTTTATAGTTAGGATTTACGTCAATCCAAGGAGTTCCCGTTGTAAATCCTGCATGTTCACTATCATCCCACTGAACTGGAGTTCTAGCATTATCTCTTCCTTTTACGTAAATCGCTTCCATAATTTTATCGTGTGGAACCCCTTGCTCACGTTTTTCTTTATACATGTTTAACGTCTCAATATCTTTATATTGTTCAATGTTTTCAAAACGAATATTCGTCATGCCCATTTCTTCACCTTGATAAATATATGGAGTACCTTTCATCATATGAAGTAAAGTTGCAAGCATTTTTGCCGACTCAACTCGATACTCTTTATCATTACCGAACCGTGAAACCATTCGTGGTTGGTCATGGTTATTCATGTACAAACTATTCCAACCAACATGTTCTAACCCTTTTTGCCAGCTCGATAAATTTTCTTTTAAATCAGCTAACTTTAGTGGACGAAGATCCCATTTTCCATCAGGGCCTGAATCTAAATCAACATGCTCAAATTGAAAAACCATATTTACTTCTTTTCTTTCTTCATCTGTATATAATTTTGCTTGCTCATGATTAACGCCTGGCATTTCACCGACCGTCATCACATCATAATTTGCCGTTGTTTTTTGATGCATTTCTTGTAAAAATTCGTGAATTCTCGGTCCATTCATAAAGTATTCATGACCGGAAACATATTGTTTACCTTCTTCAGCTGGAGCATCAGGTAAACCGTCCACTTTTGAAATAAAGTTGATAACATCCATTCTAAATCCGTCGATCCCTTTATCTAACCACCAATTCATCATTTTATAAACTTCTTCTCTTAAAGTTGGGTTTTCCCAATTTAAATCTGGTTGTTTTTTAGAAAATAAATGTAAGTAATATTCATCAGTGTTTTCGTCGTATTGCCATGCTGAACCACTGAAAGCCGATTGCCAGTTGTTCGGTTCGCCTCCATTTTTCCCCGGACGCCAAATATAATAATCACGATAGCGATTATCTTTTGACTTTTTCGCTTCAACAAACCATTGGTGCTCGTCAGAACTATGATTAACGACTAAATCCATAATCAATTTCATATCACGTTTATGTACTTCACTAAGTAACTCTTCCCAATCTTGCATTGTACCAAATTCATCCATAATGTCTTGATAATCACTAATATCATAACCGTTATCATCATTCGGAGATTTATAAACAGGTGATAGCCAAATTACATCTATTCCTAGCTTTTTTAAATAATCTAATTTTGAAATAATTCCTTGTAAATCACCAATGCCGTCCCCATTACTATCAGCAAAGCTACGAGGGTAAATCTGATAAACAACACTTTCTTTCCACCAAGTCTTTTTCATTAGTATGTAGTCAACTCCCTAATAAATTTTTACAAGTGTATATAGCTTTATACAGTTTTTCCATTATTACTAATCTTACTATATACAATTAGTGGTGCGCAAACGTTTTCTTAAAAAACCTCACTCCACCTTTATTGTAAAAAATTATTATTTAGTCACTGAACATTCAAAAACTTGTTGACTTCACTAAAGTATAAGCAAACGCTTGCTTTTAATCTTTACATTTTAAAAAGGATGTTTTTATAACAAAAAAAGGCCTTCGTGAGAATCCACCAAGGCCTTTTTAGCTCTTCAAAATGAATTATTTATTCAACTTTTTCAAAAAGGCCTAGTTCAGTTAATTCTGAAACAAGCTCATTAGCCTCAGTTTCCATACTAACCTCGATAACTTGATCTGGCTGTAACGCAAGTGCTAGTACGCCTAATAAACTCTTTGCATCTACTACCCAATGATCTTTTTTAATTAAAATGGTGTCTGGATATTTACTCACGGCATGCACAAGCTTGCTAGCAGATTCCGCAAAGATTGGTGTTAATACTTTTAATTTCATGTGAAAATCTTCCCTTCTTTTTATATATAGAATATAAATGCTTATTTTTTAGTTTAACTAAAATAAAAAAGAAGTCAAATTTTAAAACTTTAATAATATACAATAATTTCTCAGAATTTGTATACAATGCAACAATTAACGGAAACATTATAAAATGTCACACTATATCACGATAACAATCCTGGTCGTATTAATTTAAAAATTTAAAATTTTCTAAAATTAACTGTTGAAAACGCTTACTTTTTATTGTAGATTTATAAACAGAAGTATTTTTATATGGTCATTTTAAATATGAAGAAAGGAGGTTTAGAGTTAAAATTCAGAACATTTGTAATTTTATAACTGTTCAATTTGATTGAGCAGTCGCTCGGGACCGTAGTAATTATACTATAGATTACAAAACCCAAAGACATATAAGCTAAACATCTTAACGTAGTGATTATTTTTAAAGGGGGAGTTTTTATGGACGCTTATAAAAAAGAAGTATGGTTTACAATTCTTATGTCATTGGCTTTTGTAATAACTGGACATATAGGATTTTTCTTTTCACTATTTCCTGTAGAAGGCTTTATATTTGGATTTCCAATTATGTATATCGTTCCTATTCTTTTCGGGTGGTTCGGGGTCCTTATATTAACGGTCGTTTCTGGAAGGATAGGTAATCGTCTCGACGAATTGATTGAAGAAGAAGATCAACAAAATAGAAAAAAACAAAGTGGAGAGGGGGCAATGTAGATGGAAGAACAATTATGGCAATTATCGAATCCAATACTAGGTATCATTATCGTAATATTAACGTTTGTTTTATTCTACGTTGTTTCTTGGATTTCAAATCGCGCCAGTACATCTGTTGAAGATTTATATGCCACAAAAGGCGGCGTAGGACCGATCACGAACGGGTTAGCGATGGCCTCAACGTACATGAGTTTGGCAACATTTTTAGGAGTTACAGCTCTAATTTTGCAGCTTCAAGTTCCATTCGTTTTATTATGGATCCAATTTATTTTAGCCATTCCGTTAATTACTATTATATATGGAACGAGTTTACGTCGTATGGGAGCTTTCTCGCCGACACACTTTGTAAGAGACCGTTACGGGAAAACAGCTTCAATTATAGCTGCTCTATGGATGATTTTAGTTTGTTTAATGTATGCTTTAGGGCAAATGATCGGGATTGCTGTTACGTTTGAAACCTTATTAGGAATTCCTTATTTGACTGGTTTACTTGTCGGTGGTTTAATTATCGTCGGTTACGTAACAATCGGTGGTATGAGTGGGGCAACGAATAATGCAGCTATTCAAATGGTTATCATTGCGTTAATGTTTATCATTCCGTTAGGTGCGATCATGAAAGCTATGGGTAGTACTGGTTGGTATTTCCCACCTCTATTATATGCAGACATGGTACCTGCAATGTTAGAGGCAATGCCGACGTTCTTTGATTATCAGTATGGTCCCAAATGGTATTTTGCTATTATCCCTGCATTTAC
>SKOL01000531.1 GCA_007120055.1 Anaerobacillus sp. | reverse complement strand
CCGAATCCTAAGTTTGAAGTGAAAGAAACAGGTCCTTGTACAGCTATTTTTGATGGTGACGATGGCATGGGCCATGTAGTAGCTAAAGAAGCGATGGATTATGCAATAAAAATGGCAGAGAAAAACGGAATTGGAATGATCTCAGTCATCAATAGTAGTCATTGCGGAGCTTTATCATATTTCGTACAGCAAGCAGCTGAAAAAAATATGCTTGGAATTGCTAAAACTCATACTGATAACATCGTTGTTCCATTTGGTGGTGCTGATCCTTATTTTGGAACCAACCCGATTGCTTATGGGTTTCCGGCAAAGAAAAATAAGCCAGTTATTTTAGATATGGCGACAAGTAATGTTGCTTTAGGTAAAATTCTTCACGCACGCGAAGCAGGAAAGTCTATTCCGAGCGATTGGGGCGTAGATGAACAAGGAAATCCAACAACAGATCCTAATGTCGTAAAAAATCTTCTTCCGTTCGCTGGCCCTAAAGGTTACGGGTTAGGAATGGTAGTTGATATTATGTCAGGAATTTTAACTGGCTCTGCCTTTGGACCTCATATTTCTAAAATGTATGGTGATTATGATAAAAAACGTAAGCTAGGACATTTTATTTGCGCGATTAATCCAGCTATGTTCACGAATCTAGATGACTTTGTAGATGGAGTTGACCAAATGATCGATGAAATTCATGAAGTTCGTCCAGCAGAAGGGTTTGAAAAAGTTCTTGTTCCTGGTGAACCAGAGCAACTAAAAGAGGAACAAGCTTTAAAAGATGGAGTACCTGTCACAAAAACTGTTTTAGATTATTTACAATCTTAAATTAAATATTAAATCCGAAAAAATAAAATTCATTACATTAGGGGGTAACATCATGAAAAAATTCAAATTAATTTCAGTAGTCGCTGCAGCAATGTTATTTTTAGGGGCTTGTGGTGGAGGTGGAGATGCTACTTCAACGCCGAATGGAGATAATGGTGGAGAGGATAGAGTATCTATTCAATGGAGAATGGGCCATTTAGCTAATGAAGATCACATTTGGCATCAAACTTCAGAAAAATTTGCTGAGTTAGTCAATGAAAAAACTGATGGTCAAATTGAAATTTCAATCTTTCCTAATAACCAGTTAGGTGGAGAAACGGATACTTTAAATAGTATAAAGGCAGGCACAGTTGATTTAATGATTTCAGGTGAAACAATGCAAAACTGGGCACCAAAAGCTGCTCTTTTAGCTGTTCCTTATGCCTTCCGTGATGCAGAGCATTTAAGTAATGTTGTTCAAGGAGAAATTGGGCGTGAAATTGAAGAAGAAATCATTGAAAAAGTAGGAGTTACTCCACTTTTCTATATGGAGAGAGCACCACGTAACTTAACATCAAATGAACCAATTTCTACTCCAGCTGACTTAAGTGGTTTTAGAATGCGTGTTCCTAATGTTCCTATATTTATGAATACTTGGGATACTGCTGGTGCTAGACCACAAGTGATGGACTTTAACGAAGTATTTACAGGTTTACAGCAAGGTGTTATTCATGGACAAGAAAACCCTGTTGACTTAATTCACAGTGGTGGGTTATATGAGGTACAAAACTATGTAAACATGACTGAGCACGTTTACTCTTGGATTTACGTTGTAATTGGTAATGATCAATTTGCTGATTTATCTGAAGAATTACAACAACAAGTCCTTGAAGCGGCAGAAGAAGCACACGCATATGGTGAGCAATTATTTGAAGAAGAAATTCAAAACTATCACAACTTACTTGAAGAACTAGGCATGACGTTTAACAATGATGTTGATCAAGATGCGTTCCGTGAAGCAATGCAACCAGCAATTGAAAAAACTTTAACTGAAGAGCAATTTGAACTTTACGAAAGAATTTTAGCTGTTGAGTAATTTTAGGAGAGGCAGCTGTTCTTTAAAAAGGTAAGGGGGATCCCAAAACAAAGTGTTAGACACTTTGTTTTGGGTCAACCCAACAAATAATAGCCTGCTAAAAAAAGAAAGGCGTGGATGACATGCGACCATTAAAATTAATGGATAAAACATTCGAAATATTAACTGTTTTATGTTTTGTTGGAATTATTTTAGTCGTTAGCTTACAAATTTTAACGAGGTTTATTCCTTTTTCAGCAGTTTGGACTGAAGAGTTGACTAGGTTTTTATTTTTATATGCAGTTGCCTTCGGGGCACCACTTGCCATGAAACGAAAAGAATTTATTAATATTGACTTTATTTATAATATTATACCAAATAGAATTCTACCTTATTATCAATCATTATTATATTTAATTGTTATTATTACGTGTTTTGTGATCGCTTACCAAGGATACAATTTTATGTTAATTGGTAGAGGGCAAACATCTGCAACAATGGCTATTGAAATGTCTTGGATACATGCTAGTATTGGGGTTTCTGTTTTATTCATAGGTGTGTATGCAATTTTAAATATTATTGAATTATTTACTTCAAAAAGAAAGGAAGGCGAAAACTAAATGATGGCTTCTATTCTATTTTTAACCTTCCTCGCTCTAATGTTTTTAGGAATTCCGATTGCGTTTAGTTTAGGAATTGCATCTTTAATTTATTTATTGATTGTGGACATACCACTAACAATCATTCCTCAACGAATGTTTTCAGGAATTAATTCATTTGTTTTACTTTGTATTCCAGGATTTATCCTTGCTGGTAACTTAATGAATGCAGGAGGGATTACTGAGAGAATCATTCGTTTTACAAATGATTTAGTGGGACATATTCGTGGAGGTTTAGGACTTGCCAATGTTGGATCTTCGATGGGCTTTGCTGGAATTTCCGGTACTGCTCTAGCTGATACTGCGAGTATTGGTGCAGTAATGATCCCCGCGATGAAAAAAGAAGGATATGATGCGAATTTTGCGGCAGCAGTTACTTCTTCATCTTCGACAGTAGGACCGATTATTCCACCGTCGTTACCTTTAATTATTGTTGGAACGCTAGCTAGTATTTCTATAGGTGATTTATTTTTAGCTGGTGCTATTCCTGGAGTGTTACTCGGTGTTGGTTTAATGATCACAGCTTACATTATTTCTGTAAAAAGAAATTATCCAAAGAAAGAAAGAAAGCCGATCCCGGTCATCTTAAAATCATTCGTCGGAGCTTTTTGGGCAATCTTAATGACATTTATTATTCTATTTGGTATTTTAGGTGGATATTTTACACCTACTGAAGCTTCGATTGTTGCTGTTGTTTATGCACTTATTGTCGGATTATTTATATATCGTGATCTTTCTGTAAAACAATTACCAAAAATAATCCTTGATTCAATGGTAAGTACTGCTTCAATTTTAATGTTAGTTGGTTTTGCAAATTTATTTGGTTGGATTTTAGTAAGTGAGAGAATACCAGTCTTAGTAGCTGATACAATTTTAGGCATTACGCAAAGCCCAATTTTAGTAATTTTATTAATCTTAGCGCTCCTTATTTTTGTTGGAACGTTTATGGAGACAATTGCAGCATTAGTAATTTTATTCCCAGTTCTTTTACCAGTAGCTTCAAGCGTTGGTATGGACCCAATACATTTTGGAGTTGTGATGGTATTAGCGTTAATTATCGGTTTATCAACGCCACCAGTTGGTGTCTGTCTCTTCGTTGCTTCTAGTATTGGTAAAGTGTCGATATGGGACACGACAAGAGCTTTAATTCCATTTATTATGGTTAGTTTTTTCGTCTTGTTGCTCGTTGCTTTTATACCAGAATTAACTTTATATTTACCTAGTCTATTTAAATAATTGGGGGAAAATATTATGAAAGTAGTTT
>SKOL01000293.1 GCA_007120055.1 Anaerobacillus sp. | reverse complement strand
ATTTTGGCGATGGTCATATCCACAGCGGTACGGTTAGTTACTCCGATTTTGATTGGGGTTGTAGCTTTAAATAATGTCATTTATGAACGTGACGCTGAAGCGTTAACGAAAGTAGTGATCTTAATAGCAGCTCTTTATTTGTTGTCGTGGGTCGCGAATACGTACCGAATTCGTTGGATGAATGAACTTGGACAATATGTCATTTTTGATATGCGCCAAAATTTATTTAAACATATTCAACGGTTGAGCCATAAGTTTTTTGATAAGCGTTCCGCAGGCTCGATATTAGTGCGAATTACAAATGATGTAAACTCGTTGCAAGATTTATTTACGAACGGGGTTATTAATTTATTAATGGATTTATTAATGCTAGTTGGAATTATTGTCATCTTATTCTTTTTAAGCCCACAGTTAACGTTGGCTGTGATGATCATTTTACCGATCATGTTTTTAATTTCCACGGGCTTGAGGCGAAAGATTAGACGGTCATGGCAGTTAGTTCGTTTAAAGCAGTCACAAATTAATTCTCATTTAAATGAAAGCATTCAAGGAATTCGTGTCACACAATCTTTTACTCAAGAACAGGAGAACATTCGCTTTTTTAAAGGAATGAACGAAGAAAATTTTCAAGCTTGGCGTGATGCGACGCAAAAAAATGCGATGTTTAGACCATTTGTGGAAATGTCAAATGCTATTGGAACTGCGATTTTAATTTGGTATGGTGTAACCTTAATCCAAGGAAATGTCATTGATATTGGTATTTTCGTTTCATTTGCTTTTTATTTAGGGATGTTTTGGGAACCGATATCAAGGCTCGGGCAAGTGTATAACCAATTACTAGTGGGAATGGCTTCTTCCGAAAGAATTTTTGAGTTTTTAGATGAAAAGCCGTCGGTTAAAGAAAGTAAAGACGCAATATCGTTAAATGATATGAAGGGGCAAATCCAATTTGAAGACGTTGAATTTTCATATGATGATACTAGAAAAGCGTTAAATAAAATTAATTTAGAAATTAAAGCGGGGCAAACGGTAGCTCTCGTTGGACATACGGGCTCAGGAAAGACGACAATCGTTAATTTAGTCGCTCGCTTTTATGATGCGACGAGTGGAACCGTAAAAATTGATGGTCATAACATTAAAGATATTAAGTTAGATAGTTTACG
Organism: Anaerobacillus sp.; assembly: GCA_007120055.1. The sequence continues at coordinate 2,631 of SKOL01000293.1, read as the reverse complement.
ACAGCGTGTCAGTACGGTGCTCCAAGAAACGTTTATTTTTTCGGGGACGATTATTGAAAATGTTCGCTTCGGAAAGCCTGATGCTACTGATGAGGAAGTCATAAAAGCTTGTGAAACAGTTGGAGCGAATAAGTTTATTGAACAATTAAAAGATGGCTATCAAACAGAAGTAGAAGAGCGAGGTAATATTCTTTCGGTAGGGCAGCGTCAGCTTTTATCATTTGCAAGAGCTTTATTGGCCGATCCGCAAATATTAATTTTAGATGAGGCAACAGCAAGTATAGATACGGAGACGGAACAAATTATTCAAGAAGCGTTACGAACGTTATTAAAAGATCGTACATCGATTATGATTGCCCATCGACTTTCAACGATTCGTGAAGCCGATAACATTATCGTTTTAGAACAGGGCAACATTTTAGAAACCGGAAATCACGATGAACTAATGGAGCAAAAAGGAGAGTATTATAAATTAGTGAAGGCGCAGTTTAAAGTTTTAGCTGGTTAACTTAGAATTTAAAATTTAAAATGTAAAATTTAGAATTAGTGAGGGGGGAGCTTCGAAGTTTCATGAAATAACACGAAGAAATGGACTGATTTTGTCGCTTGTCTTACGAAAGCAGTTTATTTTATAAAACAGAGAAAAAGAGAGCGTGTACGGCACTTGCCATCACGTTCTCTTTTTTAAAATTATAGTAAATAGGTAGGTATTTCTCTAGAACTTGTAAAAAACTAGCTTTTTTCTATTTTACTTAGATAAACAGCATCTAGTTTACGCTAAATCAACAATTTTAAATTTTAAATTTTAAATTGTGCATTAAACTCTTAACTTCCTCACAACTTCCTCATCTGGTGTAACGTAGATCGTTGTTTGGTTATCATAGATAACATAACCAGGTCTTGAGCCACTCGGTTTTTTGACGTGTTTAATGAGGGTGTAGTCGACAGGGACTGAACTTGATTGTCTAGCTTTACTAAAATATGAAGCAATTGTTGCAGCTTCTTTTAACGTGGCCTCGTCAACTGATGGGCTTTTTATAACTACGTGTGAGCCAGGAATGTCTTTCGTATGAAGCCATGTTTCAGTTGAACGGGCTAGGCGGTTTGTTAAGTATTCATTTTGTTTGTTATTTTTTCCGACTAAAATTTCTAAGCCTGTTGAAGATTTGTATGCCTCAAGAACTGGTTTTGTCTCTTTCTTCTTTTTCGTTTGTTTTTTATTACGGTTTCGAATATAGCCGCCTTCGATCAGTTCTTCTCTAATTTCAGCAATATCTTTAGGTGATGCAGTTTCCATTTGAGCAATGATTTCCTCTAAATAAACGAGCTCGTTTTCTGTTTTTTCAATTTGTTCTTCCACAACTTTTAATGAATTTTTAGCTTTATTATATTTTTTAAAATAATTTTGCGCGTTTTCTGAAGGGTTTTTTTGTACGTCCAGATCAATAACTATTGATCCCCCTTCTTCATCATAAAAATCGATAACTTCGATTTGTTTTTGCCCTCTTTTTATTTGATGGATGTTGGCTGTGATTAGTTCGCCGATCTTTCGATATTCACTTGCTTTACTTGCATCGCTTAAAGTCTTCTTTAACTTTTTTATTTTTGATTTATTTTTTTGGTATTCGTTTTTTAAAAACTTTTCTAAGTCGTTCGCTTGTTGGTGAACGCGATCACGTTCTGCTTTTCCAAAATAAAATCGGGAAAGCATCTCACTTACTGATGTAAAAACAGTCGGAGATGTAGCTTTTAAATGAGTTAATTCAATGATTGAAAAATACTCTTTTTTCTCGGTTATTGTTATTTGAGGCCTGAAGTTTCCTTGCTTCATTTGATTAATGACCTCAAAAAAAGCTTTTGTTAATGTTTCTTTATTTGCTAGTTTTGCCCTGTGTACAATTTCTTTGGCAATCTGAGGTGAAAGACCAGAAAAATTTTGCACAATTTGTGAATCAAGTTTTCCAGCATTAAAATCAATTTTTTTAAGAAAGGTTTCCTCATCAATGCAAAATGGATGAAGCTTCTCTTGCTCAGGAGGAAATTTATATTCGTGTCCTGGCAAAATTGTGCGATAACTATTTATTCCAGGAGCTAAGTGTTTAATACTATCTAAAATTTTCTGATCTTTATCGTCTAGTAAAATGATATTACTATGACGCCCCATTATCTCAACCATTAATTTTTTATAGCTAATGTCACCAAGTTCATTTCTTCCTTTGATGGTGATCGTCACAATCCTTTCTAAACCTAACTGTTCAATTTTTTCAATAATTCCTCCTTCGAGGTGTTTTCTAAGGAGCATACAAAACATTGGTGGTTCAGCAGGATTATCAAGCTTTTCAGTTGTTAAATGTAATCTTGCAAAGCTTGGGTTAGCCGATAAAAGTAACTGTTGGTTTACGCCGTTAGCTCTAATTGTAAAAATAAGTTCCGTTTTATAAGGTTGATAAATTTTCGTTATTCGCCCAGAAATTAAAGTGTTATTAAGTTCTGCGACAATTGCATTCATTACTGTTCCGTCGAAAGACATAGTGTTCACTCCATAACTTTATTCAATATGTATTGCGGCTCCCCAAGCCACCTTCACTTTTCTTGTCTAGTTCCGGTGGCTAGGTCCTCGAAACTTCACCT
>SKOL01000178.1 GCA_007120055.1 Anaerobacillus sp. | reverse complement strand
TTGATGTTGATATTGAAAATAGTAATAAGAATACTATTACTAAAATGTTGTATTTCATGAAAGATTTATTTACCATTTTCATACCCCGTCCCTTACATGTTTTGTACAAGTTTATGCACACCAAAAACGTGATATGATTATTAATATAAAAAAAGGATTAGTTTCGCTTTTTCCAACGAACTAATCCTTACGTGTTAATGTAAATATTTTTGAACTGTTTTTAGAACTTCTTCCATTTCACTAGCACTGTATTTAAATAAATCTTTTGCTTGTTCATTCTCCGTTTGCAGGGCAAAAATCTCCAAATCTGCTTGAGTCTTTTTAATTGATGCAAGTAATAAAGGTTTTTCTTTCGGTTCAGGGACCTTTATTTTATCGTCAAACAAATCAACCGTTAGCTCGCCATAACTGTCTACCTGACCAATAAATACATTTTCAATCGCTATTCCTTGTTTTTCTAATTCAGCTTCAAGCCAACCACGATTTAAACCAACCGTTGCTAGAGCCTCATCCATTACTTTCCCGTCCATTACAATGGTTTGTGGTTCTTTAACTGGCGCCACCGGTATAAGCATATCTTTTGGTGTTAAAGGTTGATTTTCTTTTTTTAATAAAACATTAATATCCCCACTCGATTCTAAGACAGCAAATTCAACATCTGCTACTTTAAAGACATTTCTTGCCCTTAATTGCTTCAATAAATCGTCGGTAGTATATCGTTCCTTCTTCAAGTTTTCTTCCAACACTTTTCCGTCTTTAATGACAGGTATTCCTTTTCCGTGAATGAAATTTCTAAAAGATACACTTTTCAATGAGATGTAATTAACGACCCCTACAATTAAAACCCAAGTAATTAGCGCCGTGATTGAATAGCCGACCGGAATACCAATATGAAAGGAACCAACAGCTAAAATTACAGCAATAATAATCATTGCTGAAGCTTCAAAATACGAAAAATGGGTAATTGACGTTCTTCTAAAAATTTTGGGTGCTGCAAGTAATATTAAAAAAGCTACAGTTGTTCTAAGTAAAATCTCAACCCAACCTGGTATGATCATTTTCCCTCTCCTTTCTATATTTAAAGAGGATGTTTAAAAAGACCGGTAATCATAGCTTGTGAATCTCTTCGTTGGCTTGCTTCTGCGCTACTCATGTATTAATATCATACATTCCGCTGCTCGAAGCTTCGCCGCCTCGACCTCCTCGGCTCTGATTATCCTCCTTTTTTAGCATGCATTTAAAGAAGATGTTCAAAAGCCTTTATATTGTGGTTCTTCATATTCTAATTCACCAACCCGTGCTTCTATCTGTTGAAGCACTTTACGAGTTTTTAAGCAACTCTCATGAAAGGCATGGCGAGCCTCTTCATCTTCGGTCTTTAAAGAAAGACTATTTAAATTAGCTTCTATACTTTTCAAACTAGCTAAACATTGCTTTACTTGTGAACCGACCGTCATTTACCATCAACTCCTTATCCTTTCGGTTTAAATACAAGAGCGGCGATAAAACCAAATATTATCGCGGCTGATATACCAGCACTTGTTACTTCAAAAATCCCGGTAATGACACCGACTATACCGTGACGTTCCGCTTCGGCCATTGCACCGTGAACGAGAGCATTACCGAAGGATGTGATTGGAATGGTTGCACCTGCTCCTGCAAAATCAATTAACGGTTCATATAACCCTATGCCATCTAATACCGCTCCACTAACAACTAAAGCGCTCATTGTATGTGCCGGTGTTAGCTTCATGACATCCATTAACACTTGTCCAATGACACAAATAATTCCACCTACAACAAAAGCCCAAAAAAAGATCATCCAGTAGCACCTCCAGCCTCAATAGCAACAGCATGCGCGATACAAGGAATTGTTTCATTTTGTTGGAATGATAATGGCGATAATAATGCTCCTGTTGCTACTACTAACATACGTTTAATCTCGCCTTGTTTCATTCGATTTAATAAGTGACCGTATGTAACGCCAGCCGAACAACCACATCCACTCCCGCCTGCAAAAACTGGTTGATCATCTTTATAAATTAGCAGACCACAATCTTGAAATTTTTCCTTATCTATTGGAATGCTATGTTTTTTAAATAAATCAAGAGCTATTTCTCGACCAATAGAACCTAAATCTCCAGTGAAAATATAATCATAGTAAGAAGCGTCAATATTACGATCCTTTAAATGTGCTGTAATTGTGTCAACAGCAGCAGGAGCCATAGCACCACCCATATTAAACGGATCCGTCATTCCCATGTCAATTACCCTTCCTAAAGTTGCTGAAGTTACGACAGGACCGTCACCTTGTTTCGAAACGACGGCAGCGCCAGCAGCAGTAACTGTCCATTGTGCTGTTGGTGGCTTTTGACCACCATATTCTGTAGGATAACGAAATTGTTTTTCTGTTGCTGTATTATGGCTCGCTGTACCAGCTAACACATTTTTACCGTAATCACTATCAACGATTAACGAAGCTAACGCTAACCCTTCCATTGAAGTAGAGCAAGCACCAAACAATCCTATGTACGGTGCACTTAACGTCCTCGAAGCAAAGCTCGTAGGAGTTATTTGATTAATTAAATCTCCCCCTAAAAGAAAATCAATTTTTTCTTTTGTTAAACCCGCTTTTTCGATCGCCTTTGCACATGCTTCTTCAAACATTACTTTTTGCGCTTTTTCATAAGAATCTTGATCGAGCCATAAATCGGCGTGAATTGTATCAAAGTCGTTGGGAATTTTACCGTTCCCTTCAAATGGACCACAAATTGTGCCAGTTGCGATTATTCTCGGTTTATTTTCAAAAAACCAAGTTCGATGTCCTAACATCATTTTACAGTCCCCCCCATCCCACAATTAAAGTTTTAATGATGGCGATAACAAACGCAGCAAAAGTGCCAAATACAATGACTGATCCTGCTAGCTTAAACATATTACCACCAACGCCTAATACATAACCTTCTGTGCGATGTTCGATCGCCGCTGATGCTACTGAGTTTGCAAAGCCTGTAACTGGAACGGCTGTACCTGCACCTGCAAATTGGGCTATTCGGTCATAAACCCCAAAACCCGTTAATAAAACGGCGATAAATATCATTGTCGCCACCGTTGGATTCCCGGCAGTCCTTTCATTAAATTCAAAAAAGTGGACATAAAAAGTTTGCACAAATTGGCCAATAAAACATATGAACCCACCAACTAAAAAAGCTTTAATACAATTTTTCAATACGGGTCTTTGGATTTCATGTTTTTTTGCTAAACTATGATATTCTTGCTGTACAGGAGTTAAATTTTTCTTCTTTTGATCTGCCATTATTTTCACTCCTTTCTAATTTAAAAATTTAACTATTTGAGTGAATTTCATAATTACCAAAAATGAGCCATATCAAGCAATATATAGTTTGCGAATGGTTTTGACGCAACTATATATTGATCTTAGTGGCGAGAATAATGAATTATGAAATTCATTGATTTAATTTAAAATCTTATCCTGTCATAAAATCCTCAATTTTTTTAATCTGTTTTTCAACATTTTCTTTGTTGATCTTATTTTGATAAATTTTTCTTTCTAACTTTTCTAACTCAAGAAAAACTTTTTTGTCAGTTGAAACATGTACATTCGCTTCAGGAAATCGTTTTTTTATTTTGTCATGGGCCTCATTACGAATTCGATCTAAAAAGAAACGATCAAACTGTTTCACTTTTGCAGCTATATAAATGTTCTCTTCTTTATTTACTCCTTTTACTTCTACGACTTCTTCCATAGAAAGAACTAGTTGTTTCGCTTCATCTGCTTTCGTTTGATCGAACACTTTATTTGCTCCGATAAATAATGGCTTTACTTCGTCGGCTTGGCCACCGATATTACAAGCAGTTATTAATAAAACGAGAATAAGCATCGAAAAAAAGACAGTTTTTTTCATTATCATTCATATCAGTCCCATCTCTTCAAAAATACGGTATGAATTATTTTTTGCATGTTTATGTTTTTTATGTATGTAGGAAAAAAGAGCTGTTCAAAAGTGTCCGACATGTCTATATATAGGGTGAAAACGTATCTGACACTTTTTTGAGGAACAGCTCCTTAAGAAAAGCGCAAGGCGCCTTGGTCAACCCTGAAAAGCGTCGGAGAGCCAACGACGATTTATCTCTTCATGAGGACATCTCCGAGGTGAGAAACATCGGTGGTTTCAAACGCTCAAAGGGCTAGGCGTTTTTTAGTTCTTGTATTGTGGTTCTTCTTGTTCAATTTCTTGGACGCGTGGACTTAATGTGTCAACAATCATTTGAGTTTGTTGAGCACAATTTTGAAACATTTGTTTCGCTTGTTGATTTTCTGTTTGAAGTGCAAATGTTTCAAAGCTCGCTTGTGCACTTTTTAATCCAGCAAGAGTTTGTTTTACTTGAGATGCTACAGTCATGTTAAAACCTCCAGAATTATTTATTAGTGAACTTTTTGTTCAAATATTATTTTGATTTCTTTTCGTTATGGTATTCGCCCAAATGAATCCATACTTTAACGACATCAATCATTTTAATGGTTTGTAATATTTGTTATTCTTTAGCTACAGGCTTTTTACATATATAAGTATCTTGATGGTAACCGTCTCCATCTAATATTGAAAAGACGGGTGCTTTCACTCACTTTACCTTGACCTTCTACCGAATCTCAGACGGTCGTTCGCAAAAACACCCGCCTTTTTTCATACAAAACCGTCATGACGAAGCATCATCACCATCTAATATGAAAATTCTGGGCGAGTGGCCTAACCAACTGTCCACTAACCAACAAACCAACTATCCAACTGGAGGCACAAATGGACCATTTAATAATTTTTATAATAATTGCTGTAGTCATCGTTATTATCTTATCGATATGTCAGTTACTCGTTTCCTTCAAAATAATACATCGATTAAAAATGCAAAAAAATACAGAAACTGTTGGAAGCCGGAACGAAGTTGACCTTTCAAGAAAATACCTAAAAGAAGAGCTCATCACGGCTGTGTATTTAAAGATGTTTACAATTCGAAATGCTGTACATAAACAAACGACAAATCTTCATATGAAATCGATAGAAAATACGCCAACCACTATTGGAATTAGTGAGGATTTATTACAACAAGCTTTCTCTAAAAATAATGTAGAACAAATTCAGCTTTACTTTCACACATACAATAACTACCGCCAAAAGTATTGGGTTAACAAACATCATAAATTAAGAACGGTTTTTTCTGGAGATATAGAGCAAAGATCAGGGGATGTCGGAAAGATGATAGTTGCTTCAGAGCAATTAGTTAAACAACTCGATAAAATGCTCACTGAAATTCAAAAAGAAGAAAAAATGACTAATACTCCCATTCCCTACACATAATAAAAAAACTAAATTTTCACAGAAAATAAAGGAGTATTTATGATGAGGAGATTACTAACATTTATATTAACGATCTTACTTATTTCTGGTTGTGGGAACACTCCTGAGAACGGAGCAAGTATAAAAGGTTTAGAACAAGACGATAAAGACCCAAGTAAAAAAGTGATCTTAGTCATTATTGACTCGATGACTGGTTCAGTTATTGATCGAACAAAAGAAAAAGGTACCATTCCTTCCTTACAGTTTTTAATTGAAAATGGACAGTACTATAAAGAATTGGTTGCTCCATTTCCGTCAATGTCTGTCGTTATTGAAAGTACAATTTTAACCGGGAAGATGGCTGATGAGCATAAAATACCTGGGTTGAATTGGTATAACGTTAATGAAGACCGCTATGTTGATTATGGGGCATCACTAAAAAAGTTAATTAAGCTAAGTCCAGAGCAAACGATCGAAGATTCCCTTTATCACTTGAACAATACACATCTAAGTCCAAACGTTACGACACTCTTTGAAGACTTGCATGAAAAAGGTTATTCAACGGGATCCGTGAATTTCATTGTATATAGAGGTCCTAAATCGCATTCAATGAATATCCCCCCTGTCTTTAGAGAAACGATCGGCTTACCTGAAGGTTTTAAAACGATGGGCCCAGACTTACTCGCTTTCGGACAACTTGTTAAACCGAAGGCACTTAAAGACAAGCAGTTGCCAGAATCTGTTTTTCGTAAACTCGGTCTAAATGATGAATTTTCCGTAGAAGCAACAAAAGCAATCATTCAAAGTGAGGAACAACCAGATTTTCTAACCGTATTTTTGCCTGACTTTGACCGTGAAGCTCATGAAAATAGTATCCATTATTTAAAAGGATTTGAGAGAGCAGAAACCTTTTTCCAAGAAATATTAAATGGTTATGAAAGTTGGGATAAGGCACTTGAGGAAAACATTTTTATCGTATTAGGAGATCACGGACAAGATAAACTGATTGATAATGACGTTGAATTAACGATCGACCTAGAGCATTTATACGAAGACTTTTCAATTGCTCCATTAGGGGAAAAAGTAAGCGACTATGATTTAGCTTTTGCCAACAATCATCGCATGACTTATGTATATGCTCCTAATCAAACTGAGGCAATACCGAAGTTAGCTAAAATCGCAATGAGCGATGAACGTATTGCAATGGCAAGTTGGAACGATGGGGAGTGGAATTACGTATTATCACCAAAATACAATGATTTCTTTCGCTTTAAACGTGGTGACCAATATCATGATCGGTATGACCAAGGATGGGATATTGAAGGAGACGAAAAGGTAGCCTCTATAAAAATTGATGAACATAACAAAGATTTAAAGTATGTCGACAATCCGGATGTTTTAAATCAACTAGACACCGCTCTTCAAAGCAATGATATACCTGCATTAATTTTAACCGCTAATCCAGGGTTTCAGTTTTATTCTGAAGGCGCTCCTATTCATGAGGATGGTGGTGAGCACGGGGGCATTCATGCTAATGATACTCTTGCTGCCTTAATTATTGCTGGCACTGATAAAAAACCGAAGTATCTTCGCATGGTTGATTTAAAAGATTATATTATTGATCTTTTAGAAGAAGACAAGACAAACATTAATTAAGTTTCAAACTACTTAAAAGTCGGTCGGGGCTTTACACAAAGTGCAGTCCTAGTAGCAATAAATATAGTCTTATTTTAAAGATGTCTATAGTTATTCTGTAATGAACTGACACTACTAATACACCCTGACCGACTATTATTTCCCCAGAAAAACGGCTTGTTTCTTAACGATCACCACTGCAATTGCTTTGCTTTTTGGAAGCGATCACTCACATAGTTCCAATCAACAACGTTCCACCAATTATCGACATATAGACCTCTATTATTTTTGTATTGTAAATAATAAGCATGCTCCCAAACATCTAATGGTAATAGAGGAACAACATCCCATTGGCTTAAGTTTTGATGTTTTTCTGCTTGTAATATTTCTAATCGTCTTGCTTGAGGTGCCCAAACTAAAATTGCCCAACCTACTGCCTCAACATTTTTAGCCGATTCTGAAAAATGTTCTTTAAAACGATCAAAGCTTACAAAATCTGTATTGATCTGTTCGGCAAGAGATCCTCTAGGGTTTCCACCACCTTTCGGACTCATCGAATTCCAAAATATTGTATGCAAATAATGACCTGCACCGTTAAAGGCCGCTTCTCTTTGCCAATGTTTAATTAAGTCAAAATTATTTTTTCTTCGCGCTTTTTCCATTTCCTTTTCTGCTTTATTTAAACCTTCAATATAACTGTTATGATGTTCTGAGTGATGTAAGCGCATGATTTCTTCATCAATATAAGGCTCAAGGGCATTATAAGCATATGGTAATGGTGGTAAGCGATGTTCTCCAATAGGTACCCTTTTTACTTCTCCTTCTTTCCTTTTTACAACAAGGCTACTTTCATCAATGAACAGATCATTGTAATTAAATTCGCGATAAATTTCATCTGCAATTTTCGAAAACTTGAAAATATCTTCATTAGAAAGACGTTCTTTATTAACTCTTAATAAGCTGTCTTCAAATTTTTTCACTTTACTATATAAATGACTTCGATGTTCGGCTATTCCATCACTCATTATTAAGTTGTTAGACCATGCTAACAATTCATTATAATACTGTAGTCGTTGTAACTGTTCCATTTTTCCCCTCCATTAATTATCATAAATTTTATCGCATCTCCGCAGATTACCTCGTTTTACTATATGCTCGCAAAGGACATTAGTGCAAAGAAAATAAATGCCGGACTTTTTCATACAAAAGAGGCTGCCCCATAAATGTTAGACACTTATGGGACAACCCCTTCGATCACTAGTTTATTTCGTTTGGATCATTTTTGTACGATAATCTGTTTCATAATATTCAAGTTCCTCACGAATTAACTGAAATGGTCCTTCAATACTAGACACCATTTCTTTTAACGAGGTAGGAACAGGGTAGGCAAATTTAATCGCATTCCTTCCTGTGTATGCCGCTCTACTATCTTCATACCAATTTTCGATTCTAGGGTTGAAGAACTCTTCAACACAATTATGATAAATCCAAAAAAGGGTTTTTTCTGCAGCTACTTTACGAAAGGTATTACTGTTTAAAATGATTTCACAAGAACTTTTTCCTTCATCACAAAATACATTAACTCTTCTTAAAGAAGCTAAAAGTTCACGATAATAACCTTCTTTTGGTTCCTGTTTTTCAGCGTTTAAATTCGATATCGTTACTTCATTCAAATACTCACTTACAGTTGCACTTATTTTTGCTAGCATTTCGTTCGCTAATGTAATTTGTCCTTTCACAAGACTATTACCCATAAAAATCCCCCTAAATAATTTGTAAAAATGAGATAAAATTAATAGATCATCAACAATTTACTCTATTATACGATAAAAAGTAAGCGAACTGTGAAAATCTAATCAAATAATCAAACTTTTCTCACATTTTGTTTAATTATCAACTAAATTTTCTTGAAGACGTTGAAAAAATAAGTCAGCTTCTTCTAGTGCTGTATCATCTTCCTTTTCTGGAAGTGGAGGTAGTTCTCTTAAGGACTTCAATCCAAAATGATCTAAAAAATCATTCGTTGTTCCGTACAGTATAGCTCGTCCTGTCCCCTCAACTCTACCCACTTCCTTCACTAACACCTTTGATACAAGTGATTGAATAGGGCGCTCTGATTTAACACCTCTGATCTCTTCAATTTCCGCTCTCGTTATCGGTTGTTTATAAGCGACAATTGCCAAAGTTTCTAGTGCTGCTTGCGATAATGTTGCAGAGTTAGGTGAATTAATTAATCTTTTAAAATATGGAGCATGCTCTTGTTTCGTCGTCAATTGATAAACACCAGCTAATTCTACAATTTGCATTCCACGAGTTTCGCTCCTATATTGTTCGATTAAATTTGAAAGTAACTCTTTGACTATTACAATATCAATCTGCAGAACATCAGCAATTTGTTTCTCGTCAATCCCTTCTTCACCAGAAATAAAAAGAAGGCCTTCAATAATTGCTTTCATTTCCATTTCATTTAACAAAAGTTTCTTCCTCCCATCTACATACTGAAATATCGCTAAAATTATTGTTTTGTTTACAAATGATTTTTTGTGCTTTCATGAGCTCTAAAACTGCTAAAAAAGTGACGATTAATTGCCCACGTTCTTGATAGTGAAATAACTGATAAAATGACGTTTTTCCATTCATTTGATTAAGCTGTTCAATTATCTCTTCCATCCTTTTTTCAATCGGAAAATCTTCTCTATTTATTTTGGTTTTTCTCGGAATTTTTTGCTGTTTGCGTTTTAGTAATTGATTAAAAGCATCAATCATATCATAAATACTTGCATTAAATTTTTGTGGTTCTTGTTTTACTTCTTCCACATAAGGGCTTAGATCGCTAGGTGTTCTGCTATAAATCAACCCGCGCTCTTTCTCTTTCTCTTTTAACGTTTCCGCCGCTCCTTTATAACGCCGGTATTCAATTAAGCGATTCATCAGTTCTTCTCGAGGATCTTCTTCTTCAACAAAATCGTGTTCATCATTAAATAATTCTTCTTCCTGCTTAGGTAACAGCATTTTACTTTTAATAGCGAGTAATGTTGCTGCCATTACTAAATATTCACTAGCTACATCTAATTCTAATATTTGCATCGTATGAATATAATTCATATACTGATCGGTAATTTTTGCTAACGGTATATCATATATATCAACTTCAGCTTTTGTAATTAAATGAAGGAGTAAATCTAGAGGACCTTCAAAGGCATCTAATTTCACATTATATATATCCATAATTCCACCATTTTCGATTACTTTATTGTTTTACGAAACATAACTTATTAAAACACATCCAATATAATATTATAACATATTAAACTGCCTATCAGAATATATGACAGTATGAATGAACTTTTTATTTCAACAAGAAAAGCGCAGGCGCCGGAGCTAGACAACTGCCAAAGTTCATAAATTTATGCTTTCTTATCTTAGAACAAAAGCGCTAACGAGACTTAATCCATCCACACCTAACGAGTTACTATGAAAGCTTCTGTATACTACATATGTTATATTAATTAAATAGATGACATTGGAAGGAGAAATCAAATGTATCCAAAAGCATATATTGATTATCTAGTTTATTTCCATAGTTTTCGTGATTACTTTGAGTGTCATGAGGCTCTTGAAGAACATTGGAAACAGGAAGGGAAAGCGAATAAAGTTTGGGTAGGGCTCATCCAACTGGCTGTTGCTATGTACCATCATAGACGAGGTAACTTTAAAGGGGCAAATAAACAATTAATGGGAGCTATAAAAATTTTAAAAGAAGAAAAGGGAAAATTAGCGGAACTAGGCATTAATGAAACTAAATTAATGGATTTATTGTATGCTAAGCAAATTGAAATAAAGAAGCAGCTACCTTATTACTCATTATCGATTCCGCTTAACGATCCAACCGTTATTGAATATTGTAAGAAAAAGTCCCAAGAAAAAGGGCGATCTTGGGGTGAGAAAAATATTAAAGTATCAATTGAGCTTATCGACAAACATAAATTAAGAGACCGCTCACAAATTATTGAAGAACGCAAACAGCAACTTAATAGGAAAAGAAACCGTTAGTTACTCACAGTTATCAGAATCACATTTCGCAAAAAATAAAGCTGTCTGGACACTTGGTACAAGTTTCCCATTATAAATTTCTTGTAAGGCTGAGATCATCTCTTTTCCTATCCCTTCTTCTCTAAAAGAAGGATTTACAGAAATATGATTTAGTTGTACAGTATCATCTTCCAATAAAGAAACCCCTACAATTCCGACAATATCTTCGTCTTCTTTCCATAAATAGAGCTGCCAACGAGGATCTTCTTCATACTTTTTTATTTTTTGTTGCAGCTTTTTTACATTTTTTTCTTCAGGCATAAAGGCAAGAAGTCCCATAGAAATTTTTTCATAACTGCTTTTATATTTTATTAACATGTAACATCCCTCTTTATATTATATTCGTAAAAAAATTACACAAAGTAAAATGATTCACCTAAATGCAATCATATGTTTTATAAGCTCAGTTTATTCATATTATACTACGAAAAGCCTGAAGGGTGAAAATATCTTTTTGAAAAAATAAAAGAGGATGTTCCATTGCATTCATCACGTTGTTACTATGATGATGATACTTCAATCGCATATAACATCCTCTAAATATTTTTTTATTCGAAAGAACGTGTTAAGTTAGCCATTTCAATCGCAGCAGCCGCCGCTTCCCAGCCTTTATTCCCTGCTTTTGTTCCAGCTCGTTCAATCGCTTGTTCAATTGTATCTGTTGTAAGTACTCCGAAAATGACTGGAATATCATTTTGGAGGCTAATAGAAGCAACTCCTTTTGAAACCTCACTACAAACATAGTCAAAGTGTGGTGTAGAACCACGAATAACAGTTCCCAAAGTAATTACTGCATCATATTTTTTAGAGTTTGCCATCTTTTTAGCAATTAGTGGTATTTCATAAGCACCTGGTACCCATGCGATATCAACATCAGCTTCGTCAACTCCGTGACGTTTTAGGGCATCCTCCGCTCCTCCTAATAGCTTACTCGTAATAAATTCGTTAAACCTCCCAACAACAATTCCTACTTTTAAACCTGAACCTACTAAATTTCCTTCATAAATGTTTCCCATGTTCTTCTCCTCCAAATATCCTAATTTATTTTCATTCGGTAATTCAAAATTTAAACTTACATATAAAGCTAACATGACTTTATACTCGTCACTATCTAGAATAAAAAAGGCGGATGATTTCCTTCACTTCACCGTGACCTTCTCGCGAATCTCAGACGTTCGTTCACGAAATCATCCGCCTTTTCTCATAACAAAAACTACGAAGCAAAACCCTCACTAATTTTAAATTTTAAATTTTGAAATTTACAATTCTAAATTCACCTAAAAGTGAAGCATATGGCCTAGCTTCTGTTGTTTGGCACGTAAATATTTTTCGTTATTAATATTGTGTGGTAGCTGAAGCTGTACTCGGTCTACTACTTCAAGGTCATAGCCCTTTAATCCTTTTATTTTCCTTGGATTATTAGTAAGTAGCTTCATTTTCCTTACGCCAAGGTCTCTTAATATTTGAGCTCCAATCCCATAATCACGTAAATCTGGGGCAAAACCTAACTTTTCATTCGCTTCGACCGTATCGAAGCCTTCCTCTTGAAGCTTGTATGCTTTCATCTTGTTTAACAACCCAATTCCTCTTCCTTCTTGTCGCATATAAAGAAGAATACCCTTTCCTTCTTTCTCTATTTGATCTAGAGCAGCATGAAGTTGCGGGCCGCAATCACAGCGGAATGAAGCAAATACATCACCCGTTAAACATTCAGAATGAACACGCACTAAAGTAGGTTCGTCTGGCGAAATGTCACCTTTTACTAAAGCAACATTTTCTTTTCCATCAATAATATTCGAGTATCCAAAGGCTTTAAATGTTCCATATTCAGTCGGTAATGTAATTTCTACTTCGCGATTTACTAACTTATCTTTACGATTTCGATATTGAATTAAATCTTTAATTGTAATCATCTTCAAGTCATGTTCGTCAGCAATTTTCCTTAAATCAGGAACTCTTGCCATCGTTCCATCTTCCTTAATGATCTCACATATAACTCCAGCTGGTTTAGCCCCAGATAACCTTGCTAAATCAACAGCAGCTTCAGTATGGCCTGCTCGTCTTAAAACTCCACCATCTTTTGCGACTAGCGGAAAAATATGACCAGGCTTTTTAAAGTCACTTCCTTTTGAGTGATCGTCAATTAAAGCAAGAACAGTGTCAGAACGCTCATGAGCAGATATTCCTGTTGTGTTTGTTTTGTGATCAACACTAACTGTAAATGCTGTCCCGTGTGGGTCTGTGTTATGATCAACCATTGGGAGTAATTCTAGCTGCTTTGCTCTATCTTCAGTGATCGGTGCGCATACAAGACCACGACCATGTGTAATCATAAAATTTATCACTTCAGGTGTTGCTTTTTCTGCTAAAGCAACAAAGTCACCTTCATTTTCTCTAT
>SKOL01000507.1 GCA_007120055.1 Anaerobacillus sp. | reverse complement strand
CATTGTTTTATCGATTGACCATGAAAAAGGAGTAGCAAAAGGCTCAGCACGAAGCATTGAAGGTTTTGACATGTTTAACAACCTTTCTGAAAGTCGTGACATATTACCACACTTCGGCGGTCACCCAATGGCAGCAGGTTTAACGATTAAAATCGATGATATGGATGTATTACGCGATCGCTTAAATAAACAAGCTAAAGAGATTTTAACTGAGGATGATTATATCCCGTTAACAAACGTTGACGTAGCAATTACGATTGATGACATCAATCTTCAAGTGATTGAGGAAATGAGTTTATTACAGCCGTATGGAATTAGTAATCCGACGCCGAAAGTAGTAGTGAAAAACGCCGGGATTAAGCAAATAAAAAAAATTGGTAGTGAAGAAAATCATTTAAAAATTGCCTTTGAACAAAATGGGAAAATAATTGATTGTGTTGGCTTTCATTGTGGTTATTTATTTGATGAAATTTCAAATACAGCAAAAGTTCATGCCGTTGGTACACTGTCGATTAATGAATGGAACGGAAATTGTAAGCCTCAGCTCATGCTAGAAGATATTGCTATAAATGAATGGCAGCTATTTGATTTTCGTGGAAGTCGGCAGTTGTTAAGTAAAATTAGTCACCTACCAGCTGAAAAGGTCGTGCTCATTTATTTTAATGACAAGACGACCGCACGCTTAAATGATATTGAAGAGGGATATCATAAATTATTCATTTCTGCAGAAAATGAGCATATAAGTTCATTCGACTTTACGGATAAATATATTTTCTTTTTAGATTTACCTTTAGAAAAAGTTCAATTAAATAAAATTTTTACAAATGGCACTAAGCCAGAAAGAATTTATTGTTTTTTTGAAAAGCATGAGGATCATTTTTTTACGACAATTCCATCAAGAGATCATTTTAAGTGGTATTACGGATTTTTAGCAAAAAGAAATACATTCGATATTAAAAAGTACGGACTTGACTTAGCAAAGCATAAAGGATGGTCAAAAGACACAATTGATTTTATGACAGAGGTGTTTTTTGATTTAGATTTTGTTACAATAAATAATGGAATTATTTCCTTATCGACAAATGTTGATAAAAAAGACTTAAGTGAATCGAAAACGTACAAAAGAAAGCTCGAGCAAGCGAGCATCGAGAATGAGCTTTATTACTCTTCTTACAATGAACTAAAGGTACGATTTGAACAATTGTTGGAAGAAGGAACCTTTTGATAAAAGTGAATTTTTAGGAGGAAGTATTACATGGATTTTAAAGAGTATATTACAATTGTCCCTAATTTTCCAAAGGAAGGCATTCGTTTTAAAGATATTACAACGTTAATGGAAAATGGGGAAGCATACAAACAAGCAATCGATGAGATGGCTAAGTTTGCAATTGATAAAGATATCGATGTCGTTGTTGGACCGGAAGCACGTGGCTTTGTTGTCGGTTGTCCAATTGCATATTCATTAGGAAAAGGATTCGTTCCAGTACGTAAAGCAGGCAAATTACCACGAGAGGTTATTTCTGTAGAATACAGCTTAGAATATGGTAAGGATAGTTTAACGCTTCATAAAGATGCAATTAAGCCAGGACAACGTGTTTTAATTGCTGATGATCTTCTAGCAACAGGTGGGACGATTGAGGCAACGATTAAAATGGTTGAAGAGTTAGGCGGAATTGTTGCAGGAATTGCCTTTATGATTGAGCTTACTTATTTAGATGGAAGAGACAAGCTTAAAGGGTATGAAATCTACACTTTAACACAATACTCATAATAATATGCATTGATCTAGAGTGCTCTTTTGTGGAGCGCTCTTTATTTTCAATATTTAATACTTTACATAGGCGTTAATCTTAACGATAATAGAAAGAAATATATTAAAGCAAAGGCCGTAAGGTGATGGTGATTCCATTGATTGAGAAAGTTATTGAAAAAGCACAACTTTATTTAAACGAAAAAGATATCGAGTTTATATACAAGGCTTATGAATTTGCAAATACTGCTCATGGCGAGCAATTCCGTAAATCTGGTGAGCCTTATATTTTACATCCCATTCAAGTGGCAGAAATTCTAATCGAATTAGAAATGGATCCGTTCACGATTGCTGCCGCGTTTTTGCATGATGTTGTCGAAGATACGGATACAACGTTAGAGGAGCTTGAGGAGCATTTTAACGCTGAAGTAGCCATGCTAGTAGATGGAGTCACGAAACTAGGCAAAATTAAATATAAGTCACAAGCCGAGCAGCAAGCAGAAAATCACCGTAAAATGTTTATTGCGATGGCAAAGGATATTCGAGTCATCTTAATAAAACTAGCAGATCGTCTTCATAATATGAGAACGTTAAAGCATTTGCCAGCGGAAAAGCAACGGAGAATTGCCAATGAAACGTTAGAAATTTTTGCACCACTCGCTCACCGTTTAGGGATTTCTGCAATTAAATGGGAGCTAGAAGACATCGCACTTCGTTATTTAAATCCGCAGCAATATTATCGAATTGTTAATTTAATGAAGAAAAAGCGTGCCGAGCGAGAAGAGTACATTGGTGATTTAGTCGATAAAATTCGTGATCGACTAAAAGAAGTGAGCATTGAGGCAGATATTCACGGTCGTGCTAAACATATATACAGTATTTATCGTAAAATGGCGATTCAAAATAAACAGTTTAATGAAATTTATGATTTACTAGCCGTTCGAATCATTGTAAACAACATTAAAGATTGCTACGCCGTTTTAGGGGTCATTCATACTTGTTGGAAGCCGATGCCTGGTCGCTTTAAAGATTATATTGCAATGCCTAAAGCAAATATGTATCAATCACTGCATACGACGGTAATAGGTCCTAAAGGAGATCCGTTAGAAGTGCAAATTCGTTCTGAAGAAATGCATAGAATTGCGGAACTTGGGGTAGCTGCGCATTGGGCTTATAAAGAAGGAAAAACGGTTTCAGATTCACAAACACTAGAGAAAAAGCTTTCTTGGTTTAGGGAAATTTTAGAGTGGCAAAATGATGCAAATGACGCCCAAGAATTTATGGAATCGTTGAAAATTGATTTATTTTCAGATACTGTATTTGTTTTCACCCCGAAAGGTGACGTTATTGAACTTCCGAAAGGCTCAGTACCGTTAGATTTTGCTTACCGAATTCATACAGAAATCGGTAATCGTTGCATAGGGGCTAAAGTAAATGGAAAAATGGTCACTCTTGATCATCGCCTAAAAACAGGTGATATCGTTGAGGTACTAACTTCTAAGCATTCGTATGGACCGAGCAAAGATTGGATCAAAATTACCCAAAGCTCTCATGCAAAAAATAAAATTCGCCAATGGTTTAAAAAAGAGCGTCGTGATGAAAACGTCGCTAAAGGACGCGAGTTAGTAGAAAAAGAAATAAAAAAGCATAGTATTGAGCCAAAAGAAGTATTAACGGCTGAAAATATAGAAACAGTTGCAAATAAATTTAACTTCCAAGGGGAAGAGGATATGTATGCAGCAGTCGGTTATAACGGAATTACCGCGGCCCAAATCGCCACCCGTTTAACGGAAAAAATTCGTAAAAAGCGTGGTCAAGAGCTTGAGGAACAAACATTAACTGAAACAGTTACCGATATAAAAAAATATACACCGACAAAAAAGACAAGCATTGGAGTTCGTGTAAAAGGAATAGACAATTTGTTAATTCGCTTATCTAAATGCTGTAACCCAGTCCCAGGTGATGAAATAATTGGTTTTATTACGAAGGGACGAGGTGTATCGATCCACCGTAGTGATTGTCCTAACGTGCTAGAGGACGATGCGCAAACACGATTAT
>SKOL01000269.1 GCA_007120055.1 Anaerobacillus sp. | reverse complement strand
CGTTAATGGGAGGAAAATGCATGTATTTTCAAAGGGGAATGGTGAAGAAACGATCGTGCTTTTACCTGGATGGGGTGTCCCTTTACCATCCGCCGATTTCGGTCCACTCATGCGAAAATTAAGTGAGAACTATAACGTTGTTACGGTTGAATACTTTGGTGTCGGCTTTAGTGAACAAACAGAAACTTCAAGAACAAATAAGAATTACACGAATGAAGTGAGAACCGCTTTAAAAAAGGCAGGTTTCAAACCACCATACATCTTGATGCCACACTCAGCTTCTGGAATTTACTCTGAATATTATGCTTCAAAATATCCTGAAGAAGTAACTTCAATGATCATGCTCGATACAACATCTACTACTAGGTTAGAAAAAATTCCAAGCTTCGTTAACTATATATATTCACTTGTAAAAATACAGCAAGCGACAGGCGTAACACGACTTGCAATCAACTTAGCTCCTGATCCAAAATCGTTTGAAAACGGATATACCGAAAACGAAAAAAGAGACTATAAAAAATTTAGCTATCACTTCTTCAACGATACGATGATTAGACAATCGGAATCGCTGATCGAAAATATTAAAGAAGTGAAGCAACTTCCGTTTCCAAAAGATATTCCAGTTCTTAAAATTATCTCAAAACAAACGATTAAAGCGATGGCGAAAAAAGACAAAGATGATGGCATGGGTTACCAAAATGCTCATTTAAAAAGATTAGGAGAAAATGCTTCTCATCAAGTGCTAGATGCCACCCATTTTCCATACCACAATAAAGTAGATGAAATTGCAACACTGACGTATGAGTTTTTAGCAAAAAAAAATATAAAAAGTGCGGAAAGCACTCGGGGAGAGAAATCAAATGAAAAAATTAGATGTTAAAATTGCATTATTTTTAGCGGCTTTTTGTTTTGTAGCTGGAGTGTTAATACTGCCATATCAATTAGAAGTGTTTCAGACTACGTCGCCAGCTCTATATGATGAAATCCTGGAAACATTACCTATGTCAATAAGTTTAGTATCAATTTTTGTTGGATTACAACTATTTATCGCAGCTTTTATTTTAAGTTTTATCGGCATTAAATTAGCACGTAAAACCGGCTTTTCATTTAATATTTTAGAAGCAATCTTTACTAAGGGAAAAGTCGTCATTAATAAAAAGGCAACTTATTTAGCATTGATAGGTGGTATTTTCTTAGGTTTTATCATAGTTGGTTCTGACCGCTTTTATTTCCAAAATCAAATCCCAATACTAGCAGAAAACACACCTGAGTTTTCACTAATGGGGTTAATGGCTGGTGTTTTTTATGGCGGTGTTTTCGAGGAAATATTAATGCGATTATTTTTAATGTCCCTAGTCGTATGGTTATCGATGAAAATTTTTAGGAGAACAAAAGAGCAACTTTCTAGCAAGGTTTATTGGGTTGCGATCATATTGACATCTTTGGCATTTGCCGTTGGCCACTTACCAGCGACGGAAATGATGTACGGAGAGGTAACTACTACTCTACTTATTAGAGGGCTATTATTAAATGGAATTGGCGGGTTGATTTTTGGATATCTATATTGGAAGAAGGGCTTAGAATATGCGATCGTCTCACACATGTTCGCTCATATTTCGATGCAATTAATGTTTTTTCCGTTGCTTTATTAAAATAAATTATTATCAATAACATAGAGTAGAGCTAATTATGGACATTTCATTGGAAGTATTAAGACACATTGATGCTATAATTATCAGTGGACTATGTAACCTTTCGTCTTCAATAAATGTGTTAGTTGAAAACTGAAATAAAATTAAACGGCCTTAGTCCCTTAAATAGAGGGCTAAAGCCGTTTAGTATCTTTTACACTATATCCAATGTCTACTTAATAGGTGCGCAGTTCTCTATTCAGCAATGTCTTTTAACTGTATTTACGTAAACCTGGTATTTATCTTTTATTAGTAATGGGAGTTGTATAGCTAATTATAGGAAATATTAATCTTCCATCGTCGATAAATCACCGGTAGGGAGGTTGAGCTCCCACGCTTTTAAGACTCTTCTCATAATTTTTCCACTACGTGTTTTAGGAATTTTGTCTTTAACTTCAATTTCTCTTGGGGCTGCATGGGCTGCTAAGCCTTTTTTAACAAAATTACGGATTTCTTCTTCTAGTTCTACAGTATGATCATATCCGTCTCTTAACGTAATAAATGCTTTCACAATTTCTCCACGAACTTCGTCTGGCTTTCCAATGACGCCAGCTTCGGCAACTGCAGGGTGTTCGACAAGTTTACTTTCTACTTCAAATGGACCGATTCGCTCACCTGCCGTCATAATGACATCATCAACTCTTCCTTGGAACCAAAAGAAACCGTCTTCATCCATGTAGGCAGAATCTCCAGACACATACCATTCTCCTGCAAGAAAATAAGATTGATATTTTTCAGGGCGGTTCCAAATCTGTCTCATCATTGAAGGCCAACCTTTTTTGATTGCTAAATTGCCCATTTGATTAGGAGGTAGTTCTTTGCCACTATCATCTACAATGGCTGCAACAACTCCAGGGATCGGTTTCCCCATCGAACCTGGCTTAATTTCCATGGAAGGATAATTACAAATGAGTTGAGCACCTGTTTCTGTCATCCACCAAGTATCATGAATTCTAAGATCCATCGCTTGCATTCCCCAACGCACCACTTCTGGATTTAAGGGCTCACCGACGCTTAACACATGTCTTAAGGAACTAAGATTATATTTTTCAATGACTTTTTCACCAGCAGCCATTAACATTCGAAAAGCGGTCGGTGCACTATACCAAACGGTTACTTCGTAGTCTTCTAGTGTATTGTACCAGTCGTCTGGACTAAAGCGTCCGCCACGAACAACATTTGTTACTCCAGCAAGCCATGGGGCAAATATTCCGTAAGAAGTGCCAGTTACCCAGCCTGGATCAGCGGTACACCAATAGATATCGTTATCTTTTAAATCGAGTACCCATTTAGCGGTTTGATAATGCTGGATCATCGCATTGTGGACATGTAATACACCTTTAGGTTTACCGGTCGACCCTGACGTATAGTGGAGGATCATTCCGTCTTCTCGGTCCACCCATTCAATATCTAATTCCTTACTAGCTTTATGAAAATGCTGATAAAAGTCAACATAAGTTTCATCTTCTTTTACGTTCGGCCCAACAATAACTACTTTTTCTATGTCAGGTAGTTCTTCAACAGGGACTCTATCTAAAAGTTCAGGCGTTGTCACAAGTACTTTTGCGCTACTATCTTCTAAGCGGTCACGGACTGCATTTTCCATAAATGCCTCAAACAGAGGCCCAACAATCGCACCGATTTTTATCGTTCCAAGTAAGGCAAAATAAAGTTCAGGAGAGCGTGGCATAAAAATAAAGACGCGATCACCTTTTGTAACTCCAATGTTTTTTAAAACATTCCCAGCTTGGTTAGAGAGGTCTTTCATTTCTTTAAACGTATACTTTTCAGACTTGTGTGGATCAGAATAATATAACGCGATCTTGTTTGCTTTTTCTGAATTGGCGTGACGGTCGATCAACTCATAGCCCATATTCACAAGTTGTGTCTCGTGCCAAGAAAATTGTTGTTCAACTTCTTTCCATTCAAAAGACCGATAAACTTCCTCATAATTGTGTAAGTTGTAATCGTTACCTTTTACTGAAAGTGGTTTTGATAACATGAAAATGACCTCCTTTGTTTTTTTTGAAATAAAACGCTTACATTTTTAGGTAGTTAGATAGATGGTTCGTTGGTTTGTTTGTTTGGAAAAGAAAGCACTCAATTTTACATTTAGAT
>SKOL01000509.1 GCA_007120055.1 Anaerobacillus sp. | reverse complement strand
GAAGCAAATGACGGAGCACAAGCAGTAGAAAAATATAAAGAGCTATCACCGGACCTTGTGACGATGGATATTACGATGCCAGAAATGGATGGAATTACGGCTTTAAAGGAAATAAAAAAGTTTGACCCAAATGCAAAGGTGATCATGTGTTCTGCAATGGGGCAACAAGCAATGGTAATTGATGCTATTCAAGCTGGTGCTAAAGACTTTATTGTGAAGCCTTTCCAAGCTGATCGAGTAATTGAAGCGATTAAGAAGACGATTGGCTGAATAATGATGACAAATAGTTTTAAACTTTTGTCTACTGTGAAAATTTTAGTATGTTTGATGATTATTTTAGTAACTTCTCATTCGCTTGGAGATATACATGTCCAAGCGAATGAAGAAGATAATAAATCAGTTTTGGATGGGTTCAACAATGAAGAAGGACAAGCCCCGACTGAATCGGAAACCGATCATGATGAGCAACCAATTGTAGATAATCAAACAAGCGAAAATAATGTTGAAGATATTTTACAAGACCAAAGTTTATTTGGTATGTTTTTTCAATTATTTTTAGCTTTAGCCGTCATTATTATAATGATTTATATGTTAATCCGCTTTATAGGGAAACGTTCCCAATCTTATCAAGCACACCGGACGTTACAAAATATTGGAGGCGTTCATGTAGGTGCAAATCGCTCTATTCAACTAGTACGAGTTGGAGAAAGAGTATTAGTCGTTGGTGTTGGTGAATCAATTCAGTTATTAAAAGAAATAGACGATGAGACGGAAATAAAAAAGATATTACAAGATTATGAGGGCCAGCAAGTAGAACAACAATTTTCTTCTATGTACAAATGGATGCAAACAAAAGTCTCCCCAAAAAACGAAGAAAAACAAAATTCTAGTGTTTATTTTAAAGGGGTATTAGAACGTCAACTATCAGATGTGAAAAATGCACAACAAAAGGCCCATTCTGCCATTAAGGAGAAGGAACAATAATGATATCAGTAAGCTTTATTCCTGCCTTAGATATATTTAGCGATGAGCCACAAAACTTAGCGGCAACGATTCAATTATTGCTATTGTTAACCGTGTTAACGCTAGCTCCTAGTATACTAATTTTAATGACTTGTTTCACGAGAGTTATTATTGTATTATCATTTGTTCGGTCTGGTCTCGCTACACAGCAAATGCCTCCGAACCAAGTTTTAATTGCTTTAGCTCTATTTATTACTTTTTTTGTTATGTCTCCGGTGCTATCAGAGGTGAATGAAAATGCGTTGCAGCCACTTTTCAATGATGAATTAACCCAAGAAGAAGCCTTTGAAAGAGCAGCGACACCGTTTAAATATTTTATGGCAGAGCATACGAGGGAAAAAGATTTAGCGCTTTTTATGGGGTATGCGGGAATGGAACGACCAAATTCGATCGAGGAAATTCCTTTAACGGCATTAGTACCGGCATTTGCGATAAGTGAGTTGAAAACGGCCTTTCAAATTGGGTTTATGATTTTTGTACCGTTTCTTGTTATCGATATGGTTGTAGCTAGTATTCTTATGAGTATGGGAATGATGATGTTACCACCAGTTATGATTGCATTACCGTTTAAAATTCTGCTTTTTGTAATGGTTGATGGTTGGTATTTAGTCGTTAGATCATTACTATTAAGCTTTTAAAAGGGTGGTTTGATTGAGTCAAGAATTTGTCATTACAATGGCAGAGAGAGGCGTATTTACTGTACTGATAATTGCTGGACCACTTCTTATGCTTGCATTAGGAATTGGGCTTTTAGTTAGTATTTTCCAAGCGACGACACAAATTCAAGAGCAGACGCTTGCATTTATTCCAAAAATTGTTGGAGTATTGGTTGGTTTAATCGTATTTGGTTCTTGGATGTTATCGAATATGCTTAACTTTGCGGAACAGATTTTAAGTAACTTGCATAGGTTTGTTGGCTAATGCTAGAAATAGTAGAGTTCTTTCCGGCCTTTTTACTTATTCTTGTTCGGGTAACTGCCTTTTTAGTCACATTACCGCTTTTTTCATATCGGACCATCCCAGCCATGTATAAAATAGGGTTAGCTTTTTTTCTAGCATGGCTAATGTTTTTCTCTATCGATCCGCCAGTGATGGAAATTGATTATTTTTATTTTATGTTAATTTTTAAAGAAGTAATCGTAGGTTTAACCGTAGGTTTAATTGCGATGGTATTGATGTATGCGATTCAAGTAGCAGGTGGATTTATCGATATAAAAATGGGTTTTATGATGGCGAATGTAGTCGATCCACAAACAGGGGCACAAACCCCTTTAATGGGTGGATATTTGTACACTTTTGCATTACTATTTTTGCTGGCGATTGATGCGCACCACCTATTGTTAGATGGTGTTTACTATAGTTATCAATTTATACCATTAGATCAACTGATCATACCTTTTGGAAATGAAAACATTCTAATGCACGTCGTCACAACTTTTAACACGATGTTTATTATTGCTTTTCAAATGTCAATGCCAATCGTTGGTTGTTTATTTTTAGTTGATGTTGCCTTAGGGATGATCGCCAGAGCTGTTCCTCAAGTAAACGTTTTTGTTATCGGTTTTCCGATTAAAATCTTTGTCGGCTTTCTCCTTCTTGTCCTAGTTATGCCAGCATTTTTTACGGTGACTAAACATTTAGTCGAGCAAATGATTATTACAATGCGGACGCTTATGCAGCTATATGGAGGAGTGTAAAATGGCATTTTTACGAATGGATCTCCAATTTTTCGCTCAAGAAAAAACTGAAAAAGCGACGCCAAAAAAACGCCAAGAGACAAGGAAAAAAGGACAAGTCGCAAAAAGTACCGATATTAATACAGCTATTATTCTTTTATTAGTATTTATTTTTCTTTGGTTAATCGGTGGTTTTGTTGGAGAGCGAATTTTTATTTTTATGCAATATATGTTTCAAGAGTTTTTACTATTTACGTTAACCCCTGAAAATGTACAAAGTTTATTTTTAGAATTAATTAGTCAAGCGGTAATGATCGTTGCGCCAATAATGTTGGTTGCTTTTCTTGCAGGAGTTATTAGTAACTATGTTCAAGTAGGGTTTCTTTTTGCACCAGAAGCGATCAAGATGAAATTAAGTAAATTAAATCCAATTGAAGGCTTTAAAAGGATTTACTCGATTCGAGCAATTGTTGAGCTATTGAAATCAATGTTAAAAATATGTCTCGTTGGATTAGTTACATTTACAATCTTGTGGATCAGTATTGACCAGGTACTATTTTTATCATTAATCCCTATTGCAGATTCCTTAGTTTTTGTCGGAACTTTAACTGTGACAATGGGAATTGCTGTTGCAATTTTATTACTTTTTTTAGCGGTTTTAGATTATATGTACCAACGTTATGATCATGAAAAGAAAATTAAAATGTCAAAGCAAGATGTGAAAGATGAATACAAGAAAACAGAGGGTGACCCTCTGATCAAATCGAAAATTAAAGAAAAGCAACGGCAAATGGCGATGCAACGAATGATGCAAGAAGTGCCAAAGGCCGATGTTGTGATAACGAACCCTACTCATTATGCAGTTGCCCTAAAGTATGATGGCGAGAAAATGGATGCCCCAGTCGTGATTGCTAAAGGGGTTGACTTTTTAGCCCAAAAAATTAAAGGGATCGCCAAACATAATGAAATTATTACTGTCGAAAATCGACCTTTAGCTAGAGCTTTATACGATCAGGCTGAAATTGGAGATGAAGTTCCTGAAGATTTATTTAAAGCGGTAGCTGAGGTTTTAGCATATGTGTATCGAATAAAAAACAAAGTTTAATAGGCTGTT
>SKOL01000177.1 GCA_007120055.1 Anaerobacillus sp. | reverse complement strand
TAAATGCAAAAAATGTTACAGTTGAGTTTGACGGCTCTAAAGTAACTGAAGAACAGCTTAAAAATGAAATTGATGACCAAGGCTATGATGTTGTATAACATATAGTTTTAATAAGGAGGCTAACTCGGTAGTCGCACGTACTCGTTGTTTAAAGAGTGTGCAGCTTAACAGTTAGCCTTTTTTATTTTTTTCTTAAGTGAAAATATGAGGTTTGTAATCCAATATACTTTACATATATACCCCCTGTAGTTATTATGTAGCTATATTATTTTTTATAGGGTGGTTTAGCAAATGTTGTTGAAAAGGTTGATTATTTTTATAAATATTATTGTGATCTCGACGTTTGTTTGGATGGGACAAAAGCAATATACTTTCCAAGTAGATGGGGCGACACCGACACTACCATTAGTTAGTTACCAAGCCCCTGAATTTAGTTTAGAAACTTTTGATGGAGAGGTTATTTCATTTAAAGAGGATCTATTAGGCAAGCCTTTACTGATTAACTTTTGGGCATCTTGGTGTCCTCCTTGCCGTGCTGAAATGCCGGCTTTAGTAGAAGTGGCTCACCTTTATGAAAACGAAGTTAACTTTATAGGAATTAACGTAGCGACTCAAGATGGCATGAATCAAGCGCTTCAATTTGTTGAGGAGTTTGAAGTACCTTACGCTAATTTAATTGATGAAAATGCAACGATTTCAAGGAAATATCAAGTTCCCCCGATTCCGACAACGTTAGTAGTGGATAAAAACGGTACGGTAGTTTACAGAAAAGTAGGGGGTATGACAAAAAGTGAAATGGTGGCAGCTGTAAGACAAGGGTTAGATGGAGGAAATTTAAATGCTAAATGAATTAGACGGAATTCAATTAGGACCGATTTTTTTATCGTTTCAAATATTATCTATCATTGTTAGTGGAGCGGTTGCTTATTTTACTTTTGCTTATTTCGTGAGAAGAGACTTTTTGGAAGAAAGCAGTGAAATATTAGACAAATTTCAAACGAGTGTAATTATTTTTTTAGTAACGTATAAAATAATGCCGTTATTTCTCGAACCGTCGCTTCTGCTTACTCCTGGAAAACTATTAATTTATTCAGGTGGACCAAACGCTTTGCTCATTTCGGCTGTAATAAGCGGTGGTTATCTTTTGTATCACTTTTTTTCTAAAAAATGGTCATTAAAAATTATAGACTACTTTGCAGTTGCTAGCTTTGCGTACTTAATTGTAAGTCATTTAGTTTTAAAAAGCTACGGCACAGCATCATTTCACAAGTTTGGTTGGCTTAATAATGACATCATTTTTCACCCATTGAACGTATATTATGTGATTCTTTATAGTTTATTTTTATGTAGTTTAATGATTATATTTAAAAAGCAAAAAGATGGTGTACTGGCGATCTTTTTATTGCTATCTTTATTCCTTGCTGAAGCGCTATTAGGACCATTTTCGGTATGACGGTAATCGCAGGATCATTTCGCCGATAAGCGGGCCCCTTACGCTTTTCTTTTTTTGTATATTTATTTTAAGAATACATGAATGATTTATGTATTTTTAAGTAAACTACAAAATAAAGGTAATTATATTAAAATGTTTAAAATGTTTATTTTATATCTTTTTAATGCTAATATAATTTAATTTATGTTATAATTATGTATATAGTGTTAAGTTCAGGGGAGGTTTTTCCGCATTATGACCTATTTAGCAACTGGAATGGCGATATTCATGGCATTTATGGCCTTTTTTATACGGATGAAAGCAACAAAAAAACCAGCTACTGTAAAAAAGATAGTTTTACCACCTCTCTTTATGTCGACCGGTTTTTTTATGTTCTTGTACGAGCCTGCGCAAATAAGCTTTACTCAAGTGTTAGAAGCGTTAGCATTAGGACTTTTATTTTCGTTATTTCTAGTTAGAACCTCGAAGTTTGAAATTAGAAATAATCAAATTTACTTAAAGAAAACGAAGGCGTTTTTATTTATTTTAATAGGACTTTTATTATTTCGCCTGTTCTTGAAATACGTATTAGGGTTTTATATTGATCCAGTGCAACTAAGTGGAATGTTCTTTATCGTTGCTTATGGGATGATTGTACCGTGGCGTGTTTCAATGTTTATCGGTTTTAAAAAATTAGAGCGGCAATTAAAGAAAATGAAGCAAGAGGAAGATCCTGTTAACGATAAGATTATTCCAGTACAAAATTAACAACGAAAAAACATGAGTGCAATCTCTTAAAAATAAGAAAAAACTTGGCGGTGAGCCAAGTTTTTTCTTATACTATCAACTGTTGTATAGGCAGGCGCTTGCGCTTTTCTTGTCTAGCTCCAGCGCCTACGAGCTCGGTCACTTCGGTCCTTTTCGGCAGCCAAAAAGCGGCTTCTGTCAAAGGCCTTCCAGTGCCTTTCGCTCGTGACCAAGGCGCTTGCGCTTTTCTTGTTAGAGTTGTAAGTATTGGTTATAAGTCGATTTATCGATGTTCTTTTCACTTAGTTTTTTGATTAAAAATTTATGGTCACGTTTTGGTGTACCTAAACAATAACCTTTAATAATAAGGTCTCTTGTAATGACATCGGCTTTTTCCGCTAAGGCAACCTCACCTATTTTCCCTTTAATTTTATCTCTAGCGACGTCTCGAAATAGCGATGGGACAGGCTCAACAAGTTCCTCTAAAAATAATTTTCCTTCTTCATCCCATAAGTGTTTCGTTTGTTCGATATAGTGATCTTGCCAATCTAAGATTGATTTACCATCTTCTTTTGGCATTTTCTTTAAAAATTTACGAAACATAAAGTATCCGCCGATACACATCAGTACAAAAATAAATACTGACCATAGTAGCATAAACCACATGAAAAATTCATTTGGCATCTCTTTGTCACCTCTAATTAATAGTCCATATCAAACCCATTGTAGCATAAAAAAGAAACTACATGTCTATTTTTACCTTAAGATCTATAAGTATTTCCTATTTCCATAGTGTTTTATAAGTTTAATTTAGAAATTTAAAAACTGTTTTTTCTGAAAGTAAGCGTTTCCATTTAGTTTCTCGATAGCATATGGTATAAATAGATAGAGAGAGAAATAGGAGGAGAAATAAATGGAGAGAAAATCAAAACATTTTGAAACGAAGGTCGTTCACAGTGGTTATGATTCAAAAAACCATTTAGGGAGTTTATCAACACCAATTTATCAAACCTCTACTTTTACGTTTGAGACGGCAGAACAGGGAGAAAAGTTTTTTGCTGGTGAAGAGGAAGGTTACATTTATTCAAGGTTAGGAAATCCGACAGTTACTGCTTTACAAGAAAAGGTAGCCGACATCGAGGGGGGAGAAGCTTGTTTAGCTTTTGGTTCTGGAATGGCTGCGATTTCTGCAGTCTTACTATCTTTAACGAAAGCAAATGATCATGTCCTTGTCTCCCAAGGTATTTACGGTTGTACTTACGGATTATTAACTTTAATGGAAGAGAAATATCAAATTTCTCATGATTTTTCAACGATGGAAAGCGAAGAACAAATGAAAGAGTTGATTCGTCCTGAAACAGCTTGCATTTATCTTGAGACACCTATTAATCCGACGATGAAAGTGATTGATATTGAAATGGTGGTTCGTGTTGCCAAACAATATAACATCCCAGTAGTCGTTGATAATACGTTTAGTACTCCATATTTGCAGAAGCCTCTTGAGATCGGCTGTGATGTCGTAGTTCATAGTGCGACTAAATATTTATGTGGACATGGAGACGTTGTTGCGGGTCTAGCGATCGGTACAAAAGAATTGATGAGCCATATTGCGATGACCACTCAAAAGGATATTGGTGGAAT
>SKOL01000101.1 GCA_007120055.1 Anaerobacillus sp. | reverse complement strand
TCGTATTAAAAATGATTGAAACGAATAACGTCGATTGTAAGAAGTTGTTAGATGTTGGATGTGGCACTGGTAACATTGCGATTCCTTTAGATAAGCAAGGTATTTCAGTAACAGCAGTTGATTTATCGGAAGAAATGTTATTGGTGGCTCAACAAAAGAGTGAAAGGGAAGATGCAAAAGTTCGTTTTTTCCAGCAAGATATGCGCCATTTAGAAAGTCTTGGTTTGTATAATGTCGTTATATCTTTATGTGATACGATTAACTATTTAGCCGATGAAGCCGAAGTTGCGTCCACTTTTCAGGGGGTTTTTGAACATCTTGATGAAAGTGGTATGTTTATTTTCGATGTACATACTCCATACAAAATCAATACAATTTTTAATGGTAGTACGTACGCTTATAACGGTGAAGAGATTTCATATATTTGGGAATGTTTTCAAGGAGAAGAAAGTAACAGTGTTGAGCATGACTTGTCTTTTTTCGTTCAAACTGATGAAGGGTTGTATGAACGATTCGATGAATTACATAAACAACGTACATATTCACTTCTCTTTTATAAAAATGCTCTAGAAGAATGTGGCTTTGAAATCATTTCTATTACGAGCGACTTTTCAACCGACACATTCAATGAAAATGGAGAACGCTGGTTTTTTGTGGCAAAAAAATGAAATTAGTTGGATAGTTGGTTTGTTGGTTAGTGGTTAGGGGGCGGTCCCGCCTGACTTTTATATCGTAAATGGTGATGTTAAGCGTCATGCAGGTTTTGTATGCAAAAAAAGTGGACACTTTCGTGAACGAGCCTCTGAGATTCGATAGAAGATGCTCCTGCGGTTACTCGTATGCCTATGCTAAGAAGCGTGACATGATGTGATTGAGGTCAGTAACTTCACAGCGAAGAGAAGGAAATCATCCGCCTTTTCCATCTTATGTGGTGGATAAATCGTCCTGAAGGTTTTTACGTAAAAAAGAGGCTGTTTCAAAAAAATTGAAGACAGCCTCTTTTCAAATCATAAAATATTTTTTATAATAAAAGTGAATTTTTAATCAAATTGCTCTTTTATTTTTCTAATATCCTCATAGTACTTAGCGTGGGTTTGCTGAAATAGAAGATCAAACATTTCTCCGACTTCTTCTTTTAACACTTTTATACCTTCGCCAGTTACACCTCCTGGTACTGACACTCTTTCTTGTAACGATGGTAACGTGAAAATCCCTTTTTCGATTAATCGTCCATAGCCAATGAGCATTTCGCTTGCTAATTGAGTAGCTTTCTCTTCGTTTATATCAGTTTGGCGTGCTGCAGCCTCAATAAATTCTTGCATTAGGAAACTGAAAAAAGCTGGACCACAACTGACAATATCAGAAGAAACGCGAGTAATATTTTCGTCAATTTCTACAGGGGTAGAGATGTGACTAATTAAGCTATTTAAAATCTCAATATCACTTGAAGAACATGTCGAACCATAGCTAACGAGTGATGTACCTGTTAGAGCACGATTTGTAATACTTGGAATGACACGAGCCACCTTACATGGAACGACCGTCTGTAACTGTTCAACTGTAATTGGGCTTGTGATTGAAACCACAATTTTATCATCATTTAAAAATGGTGCTAATTGTGTTAATAGTGGGTGAAATTGTAAAGGTTTTACACATATAAATATAATGTCGGCTAAATTAGCGACGTTCTTAGGCGTTTCTGCAACTTGTAGTTCAGGGAATTTACCCTTAAAAGCATAAGCTTTCTCAATCGTTCGATTAGTGACTATAAGTTGAGATGGGGTGACTGCCTGTGATTCTATGAACGATTCAATTAAAATATTCCCCATGCTACCAGTTCCAATTATACCGATTTTCATGTGTTCCCCCCTCCTTCTCAAGCTTTCTTACCCTTAAGTCTATGAGGTATTAAAGGTGTTTATGACTTAATCCGTGGAAGAAAATCATTTCCTCAATATTATTTTCGATGAATAAACTCAAACACCATTTCTTTCGTTACTTTTTTTCTTATTGGAAAATTATAAGACTTACAAAGGTTATTTAATTGTTCTGTAATGAAATTAATCTCTTCTAAAGAAAAGTCTTTGTTCAGTTTTGCTGCATTGATAATTTCTTCAATTTTTTGTTCGCGACGCATATCTAGTTGCTTATACTCCTTTTCCGCAGCGATAAAGTTATTCATTTGTTCTTTGATTTGCATATGTACGCTCATGGTTCTCTTATCTCCTTTTTAATCTTTTTTTGGGGGGCTTTATATGGAAAAATTAAAACGTAATAGTGTATTCATTAGTGTAGTTTGTGCTATTATCCTGTTGTTTAGTGTAAGCTTTATTAGAAATTTTGACAATAGTAGTGTTGTTGAAGACGATTTTCAACAATTTTTAGAAGTGCAACAACCGATGGTCGAATTTGATAATGAAATTGAACAAGAAATAGTTGTAGATGTAAAAGGCGCTGTAAATCAACCTGGGGTCTATAAAATGGAGAGTGGAGACCGAATCGTCAATGTGATTGAAAAAGCTGAAGGTTTTCATAAAGAGGCAAACATAGACTTGATTAATTTAGCTGCTTTATTGGAGGATGAAATGGTTATTTATGTTCCCTTTTATAGTGATGAGGACGATCAATTGATAGAGGAGTTTATCGCAACTACATTTTCTACTAACGCTGAAGATGGAAAAATTAATATTAATCATGCAACTGTTGAAGAACTAAAAACCATTCCAGGAATTGGTCCGGCGCGAGCTGGAGCTATCGTTGCAAATCGGGAAGAACAAGGTCGATTTCAATCAATAGAAGATTTAGTTCGTGTTGCTGGAATTGGTGAAAAAACACTAGATAATATGAGAGAGTTTATAGTGGCTAACTGAGTGAATTTCATAATTATCTAAATTGAGGGATATCAGAATTATATGTAGTTGCGAACGATTTAACACAACTACATATAGATACTAGTGGTGATAATATTGATTTATGAAATCCATTAAACTAAATAATTAAAACTTTTAGAAAATTGTTGACAATTCCTATGAGGAAACAGTATAATCATCTAAAGTGAAAAAATAAAAACAACTCTTATTGAGAGTGGTCGAGGGACTGGCCCTATGACACCCGGCAACCAGTGTAAAATACACAAGGTGCTAAATCCAGCAGAACAATTTTTGTTCTGAAAAATGAGAGAGAAAAGAATCGTTCATTAACTCTTCTCTCATACTATGGGGGGAGTTTTTTATTTTTAATTGAATTTAAAATGAAGAATGTTGAATGATGAGTTTGGAGTTAAGGAGCACAGCCCCATTTAACTCAACATTCAACATTCAAAACTTACAAGGGGGAATTTTAGATGACTGAAAAAAATTGGAGTTTAGAAACGATTGCCGTACATGGTGGTCAAGAGGCTGATAGTAATACATTATCGAGAGCGGTACCGATCTATCAAACGACATCATATGTATTTAAAGACACAGACCATGCGGCTAATTTATTTTCGTTATCAGAATTTGGAAATATTTATACACGAATTATGAATCCGACACAGGATGTGTTTGAGAAAAGAGTTGCCGAGTTAGAAGGTGGTGTTGCCGCTCTAGCAACTGCTAGTGGTTCTTCAGCGATTACTTTAGCAATTTTGAACATATGTGAAAGTGGAGATGAAATCGTCACTTCTAGTTCCCTGTATGGCGGTACATATAATCTTTTTGCTCACACATTAAAGAAGTTAGGTATCAAAGTTCATTTTGTCGATAGTTCAGACCCAGATAACTACCGAGCGGTGATTAACGATAAAACGAAGCTCGTTTATGGAGAAATTATCGGAAATCCTAAAGG
>SKOL01000761.1 GCA_007120055.1 Anaerobacillus sp. | reverse complement strand
TTAGTAATATAACTCATAAATGCACTAGGTGTGCAGTTAACGTATTTTTTAAAGACGCTGATGAAGTATTTATAGTCTTGAAATCCGACTTCAGTGGCGATGGTATAGATTTTTCCTTCTTCTTTTTGCATTAGTTCGATCGATTTTTGGATTCGGTATCGATTTAAATATTCAGTGATTGTTTGTTTTGTTTCTTTCTTAAATTTGTTGTGGAGGTAGGTCGAGCTCATTCCTAGCTCGTCGACAATGTCTTGGATGACGATTTTTTTGCGATAGTTTTCAGAAATGAAATCCATGATTTTGGCGACATGCTCGGAAGCATTGTTCGTATTAGTAACTAAATCTACTACAGGCTCCTGTGCTGCAGAGTCTTTTACTTTGGATTCTAACAATTGCAGTCCTTTTTTTTCTTCAATTTTCTTGATGGCGCTTTGTAATGCAGTACATAATTGGTCGTGCTCCAACGGTTTTAAAAGGTAATCGGTCACTCCTAATTGGATGGCCTGTTTCGCTAAATGGAATTCGTTGTAGCCAGAAATGATAATCGCACAATAATCCCCACTCTCGATGCTTTCTTTCAGCATCTCAATCCCACCCATGACAGGCATACTAACGTCAGTTAAAACGATATCTGGCTTTAACTCTGCGATCTTTTCAAGTCCATCTTTTCCGTTTTTTGCTTCACCTACAAGGACGCAATTCATATCGGTCCAGTCAAAGGTGTAAGTTAACCCTTTACGAATCATTTCTTCATCTTCAACGATTAAAACTTTATACATTTTATTCACATCCTATTCTTCTGTAGGGATTGAAAATTGTATTTTTAATCCATCTTCTGTGTTTTCAATATGAATACCGCTATTTTCTTTATAAAGTAATACAAGCCTTCGATGAACATTGAATAAGCCGATTCCCATTTTTTCATTCGTTACACGGTCACTGTTGAGAGTTTGTTGTATTTCTTCAAGAAGTGAAGGTTCCATTCCGCCCCCATTGTCTGCGACACATACATGCAATTTTTTATCTTTTAAATAAACGGCTACTTCAATATATAAGCTATCTTTATGTGCGTAGCCATGTTTAATACAATTTTCCACAAGCGGTTGTATTAATAGTTTAGGAACGAGAAATCTCTGAACCCCATCCTCCAACTCAATCGAATATTGTAGCTGCTCATTAAAGCGGATTTTGTGTAACGATAAATAATCTTTCAAGTAATTAATGTCTTCCACCAATTTGACATGAGTTTTGTCATTTTCGATACTATACCGCAATAATCGTGACAGCGCTAAAATACTATCTTGTGCTTGCTTTTGATCGATGACGACAGAATAGCGGATCGTCTCTAATACGTTAAAAATAAAGTGAGGGTTAAACTGAGATTCTAAATGTTTCACCTCGGTTAAACGCCTTCTCTCTGATAACTCTATGTTTTGGTTGATGAGTTGGTTGATCCGATCAAGCATCGCATTGTATTGCTTCGCTAAAATTTCAAATTCATCACCTGATTTTATATTTAAATAATAATTCATGTTCCCTGATTGAAACTGTTCTATCGCGTATAACATCTTATCGACCGATACGGTTACATTCGTAGATAGCCTCGTCGACATATGTCTTAAGACGAGCATGAGCAAAATAGTCACGGTGACTAAAAAGATAATGAGCCAAAATAATAGCGTCGACTGATGCTGCAATGAATTCAATGCTACGACATGCATCTGACTATTTGGCACGACCCTTTCACTCATATAAAACGTGTTATCCCCATAAATGGCATTTCCGTTATTATCCACTTCCGGTCGAAATCGATTTAAAAAACCTCTGACTCTATTATTGGTCGTTGCGACAATCGAATCGTACTCATCTGTAACGACGATGATATTACTAGGCTCATTAAAGATAATTTCTTGAAAATCATCCTCATGTAATAAATAAAAGAGATAGCCAATCGGATCTCCTTCTGAAACAATATGTCTCCCATATAAGTAAACCGATAGTCTCCCATTATGGTTCATCACGGTGTTAGCGGCACTTAAAGTACCGCCCAAAGGAATATTCCTTTTGCTCATCGTAAGACTATCAATCACGTTTTGGCTGATTTGATCACTATTTCCAGCATTAGATAATAAGAGAACGCCTTCATTATTAAAAATAAATATATTACTTCGAATCATTTGTTGATTGTTGAAGTTGTAAAAATTCTCATAAACAAGATGACTGTCTTTTCGGTAGTTAATAAAGTCAATCACGTGATCGTCGGTGGCCATATTTGAAATTTCATTTAAGTAGGCATCATTGACCCTCTCTAGAATACTACTTATATTTTCACTAGAATGATTGGCTTCACTTGTGACCACCTGTTTTGAATTGATTATGGAGAAAATAAGGAAAAGGACGATGAGAATGGATAAGGGAATAATCGTATAAATCAAGAAAAACCTTCGGATCGTATCTTTAAAACTCATTTTTTTATGCATGGCAACCCTCTCGAAGTAAAAGATAATGTAATGCTAATCATACCGGATAACGTTCAAGTTGAAAAGGTGTTAGCGCTTACTATCAGTAAATTCTAAATATTCCCTTTAGGATTTTAGACGTAGTTGTAGGATTTTCGGATATAAAAAAGCGTTTTCATCGTGTAAATTACTAAGTGTAAGCATTTACAAAATTTTTTTTTAGGGGGAAAAGATACATGAAACTTATGAAGGCTTTGTTACTAGGTTTGTTGGCCGCTGTTGTATTAGTCGGATGTGGAAATGCTGAAGGGAAATCAGATACGTTAGTTGTTTATTCTCCAAATAGTGAAGATTTAATTTCGACGTTAGTTCCATTATTTGAAAAAGAAACTGGAATTAGAGTAGAAGTCATTAGTGCAGGTACAGGAGAATTAATGCGAAGAATTGAGTCGGAACAAAATAATCCATATGCAGACGTCATCTTTGGTGGAACGAAGTCAGTTCACTTAGAAAATATTAACTTATTTCAAGAGTATGTTTCTCCAAATGATAGTGATTTAATCCCTGAATACCAAAATGATACGGGCAAAGTCACTTCTTACGTATTAGATGGAAACGTTTTATTAGTAAATACAAATTTAATTGGTGATATTGAAATTAACGGTTATAAGGATCTATTAAAGCCTGAGTTAAAAGGAAGAATTGCTCATACAGATGCAGCAAGCTCAAGTTCTGCTTTCAACCACGTAACAAATATGTTACTTGCGATTGGTGGAGGTTATGAAAGTGATGAAGGTTGGGACTATGTTGCACAATTCGTTGCCAACTTAGATGGTAGAGTTTCTAGTGGATCAGGAGCGGTACACCGAAGTGTAGCTGACGGAGAATTTGTGGTTGGCTTAACATGGGAAGATCCTGCGGTAGGTTATGTTCGTAGCGGTGCTGCACCAGTGAAAGTTGTACACCCGGAAGAAGGAACGACTTATTCAGCTTCAGCAACATCCATTGTTAACGGTGCTCCAAATTTAGAAAACGCTCAAAAGTTTGTAGATTTCTTATTATCAAAAGAAGCACAAGAAACGATCGGTGCGAACTTGAACAATCGCCCATTACATGTCGAAGTAGAGTCAGCGGATTACATGGCACCGATGTCTGACATTAAATTAGTATTTGAAGATTTAGAGTATGTCATTGAAAACAAGCAAAAAATTGTTGATCGTTACATCGATATCATTACTAGCAACTAGATACCTAATGAAAGGGTGTGTACTTAATGAGTATAAATATTAAGTTTGATGATGTTGTAAAGGAATATAATGGCCAGGCGGTAATCCCTGGCCTTTCCCTTAATATCGAAAAAGGAGAATTCTTTA
>SKOL01000286.1 GCA_007120055.1 Anaerobacillus sp. | reverse complement strand
TAAATGAGGGGATAATAGCCTCTAAATAGAGGCTATTAGAGTAAATATTTTATAAAAATTTAATAAAAGCCAGATATTTAGGGAACATCCCTAAAATATCTGGCTTTTTTCAGTGCTCTTAAAAAGTGTTTATCACTTTTTGACACCCTCATAATACTATTTAATACTTCTTACTCATCCTCTTCGTCATCGTCCTCTTCATCTTCCTCATCTGTCTCGATCTTAAATTCAATTTCAGTACCGTCTGCAAATACAACTTCAATATCGGCTTCGATAAAGGA
The DNA here is from genome assembly GCA_007120055.1 of Anaerobacillus sp. The sequence continues at coordinate 3,552 of SKOL01000286.1, read as the reverse complement.
ATCATTTTCTAAAAGTGCGAGTACTTTTTCAGAAATTTTTTCCTCACTCATATCTGAACTAATTTGTAATTTTTCCATAAACTTCGAATTAAATACTTTTCCATCATTATCTACGGTTTCTTCACCATCAGGCGTTTTTTTATAAATATTCACCGCATCTTCTTCAAAATGAAGTTCAAAGGCTAAATCGTCAGATAACTCAAGTTCAATCGTAAGTTCTTGGATATCTTTACTCATAATTATTTGTTCCTCCCTTAATGTAAATTTTCGTTACATTTTATAGATATGCTGAAATTTCGAAAATAGGTTTAGGCGTTAAGGTAAAAATTTTTAAAAAGGAGAAAAGTTGAGAAACTTGCAAATTTCGTGATATTCAACCATCCACAATTACCCTTGTTGAATATATTAATTATTAGATTAGTGACCAGGAGGGAAGAAAATGGACAATGAACAAATAATTACTCCCTGGGATTTAGATGGCACTCTTGGAGACTTTTATGTCCCAGCATATATTGAAGAAATGGCACAAAAAGTGCTTAGCTATTATGAAATGAATGTAACTCAAATGGAAGTAATTACAACGAAAGCTGATAAAGGCGGATTAATTTGGAAAATTGAAACAGACAAAGGGCCGATGAGTTTAAAGATTCTGCATCGTCGCCCAACACGAAGTTTATTTAGTTTAGGTGCGCAAGAATATTTAGTTGTAGAAAAGAAAGCAAAAGTTCCGCCAATAATTAAAACCAAGACTGGAGAAAACTTTGTAGAAATGGGTGGAAAGCTTTGGTTTGTTGCTGAATGGATTGAACCTTTAGAACAGGTTGGAAAAGATTTAGAAGGTGCTAAATTACTCTGCTCGGCAATTGGAGACTTTCATCGTCTCTCGAAAGGGTATACACCACCGAAAGGTTCTGAAAATGCTTCGAGGTTGTATCGCTGGCCAAAAACATATAAAAAAATTGTTAAAAAGATGGATTGGTTTAGGGATATATCCAAAGCATACCCGGAGATGCAAGCAAGTTCAATAATTCTATCGGTTGTTGATATGTTTGAAGAACAAGCAAAAAAAGCCGTACAGCTATTAGAGAACTCATCTTATTATGAATTGGCGGCAAGAGGGAATAAAGAATGGGGGCTAGTTCACCAAGATTATGGTTGGTCTAATGGTCAACAAGGGGCAGACGGCATGTGGATTATTGATTTAGATGGTGTTGCTTATGATCTTCCTGTGCGAGATTTACGTAAACTTATTTCTGGGACAATGGATGATCTAGGTACATGGGATTATACTTGGGCAAAAGAGATGATTCAAGCATATCACGAAACAAACCCAATAGAAGATGACCTTTTTGATATTCTTATGATTGATATGTCACTGCCAAATCTATTTTATAAAAATGTTAAAGAAATGTTATATGAACCAACAATTTTTATGGATTCAGAACTTGATGCATTAGTCAATCGAATTGTAGAAATTGATAAAACTAAATGGGCAGTTATTGAACAATTGAAAGAAGAATGGAAAGGGGGGAATTTCTAATGAAAGTACTCATTATATGTACTGAAAAACTACCAGTTCCACCAGTACGTGGCGGCGCCATTCAAACTTATATTGCAGGGGCTGTCCCAAATTTAAGTAGAAATTATAAAATTACGGTACTAGGAATTAATGACCCCGATTTACCAGATGAAGAGACGGTTGATGGAATTGACTATGTACGGGTACCAGGAAAACTACTAGAAATTTATCGTGAAGGGATCATTTCGTATTTAAAAGATCATTCCTTTGACCTAATTCATATATTTAACCGACCGCGCCTAGTCCTGCCAGTTCGAGATGTAGCACCTCAGGCAAGAATGATATTGAGTATGCATAACGATATGTTCAAGCGTGAAAAAATTGAACCAGAAGAGGCAGAAGCTGCTATTAAACAGTTAGATAAAATTATTACGATTAGTGATTATATCGGTAAGGCCATTAGTGAACTTTATCCAGAAGCTACGCCAAAATTACAGACGATTTATTCAGGTGTTGACTTAGATCGTTTCGTACCTGTATATTCACAAAAAGGGAAAACAATTAGTGAAGTTGTTCGAAGAGCACATAATTTAGAAGGAAAAAAAGTCATATTATTCGCAGGGAGACTTTCAGCGAATAAAGGAGCGGATGTACTCGTTCGATCAATTCCGATATTAGAAAAAGATCATCCAAACATTGCATTAGTTATCGTTGGAAGTAAGTGGTTTAGTTCTAACAATGTTACTGATTATGTTGCTTATGTCCGTGCCCTCAGTGAAAGAATGAATGTACCAGTCATTACAACAGGGTTTGTTGCCCCGGATGAAATTCAAAATTGGTTTTGTGCAGCTGATATATTTGTTTGCCCTTCACAGTGGCAAGAACCATTAGCACGGGTTCACTATGAAGCAATGGCTGCAGGTTTACCAATTATTACAACTGCTAGAGGTGGAAATCCTGAGGTTATCGAAGTTGATAAAAATGGATATGTGATTGAAAACCCTGATGATCCTCATGAGTTTGCATTCTATTTATCAAAACTATTATCAAGTTCTTCTTTACGTCAAAATATGGGGGAATATGGTAGAAAGCAAGCAGAAGAAAAATACACTTGGGATCGCGTTGTAAGTGATATTGAGGGCGTATGGCAAGAAATTGAAGATAGGATTAAAAATAATGTTGCGATCGGCACTACTGATGAAGAAATCGAAATTGAAAAGATTGATAATGAAGTAGATTTATTGGAGGATATAATTGAAGTAAATGAGGAGGTTGAATCAGAGAATGAGGAAATTGATCATGATGAAAATATAGATCATGATGTAGATGGTGAAATAAAAAAAATAGAAGATGGAGAAGCAGAGTCAAATGATAATATTGAAGAAAACGAGTCAAAAGATGAGAACGAATCAAATGAGGCAGAAGATGTAAGTGAAGGAGAAGTCACGACTGAACCTGAGCAAGAAGAAGTAGTAATTGAACCACCACCTAAGAAAAACGTATTCGTAAGCGAAGACAACCCACCTGCAAAACCTTGGTTCTTAATTAAAAAGAGCAAAAGAAAGCGTAGACGATAAAATAAAAGAGGGCTTACGGACAGTTTTCCGTAAGCCTTGTTTTATTTTTAAAAAGATAAGAAAGTATAAAAAAATTTGAATGCTGTCTAGCTTCAGGCGCCATCGGCTCGACCACTTCAGTCAAGCTGCTACCTTGAATTACTTCACTGTAGCTTTGCGACGAGTAATCGCAGGAGCATTTCGCCTATAGGCGGGCGCCTTGCGCTTTTCTTATAAACTTATTGATTTGTTATTTTGTTTCAAGGCCTTTTTCGTATACTGCTTCAAGTCTTCTTGCTACATGTTGAAATTGAAAATTTGCTTCTACAAAGGATCTACCGTTTTTTGCCATCCACGAAGCAAATTGTTTATTTTCTAAAATGTAGTGAATCGCTTTAACATAGGACATGATTTTATGATAGTCCTCAATAATGTACCCATTAAACTTATGGGTAATGACTTCAGCATTCCCTCCCC
>SKOL01000653.1 GCA_007120055.1 Anaerobacillus sp. | reverse complement strand
TACATCCCCATTAAGAATTTGCCTAGTATTAAACTCAGTCGTGTTCCCAATTCGATTGATTTCAGAAGTTAGCTGGTTCATTTCTTTTTGAATCTCATCACGGTCTACTTCTACGTTTGTGTCGTTCGCTGCTTGTGTAGCTAGTTCACGCATACGTTGTAGAATGTTGTGCGTCTCTTGAAGTGCCCCTTCAGCTGTTTGGATTAATGAGATACCGTCTTGTCCGTTACGAGACGCTTGGTCTAAGCCGCGGATTTGGGCACGCATTTTTTCAGAGATTGCTAAACCTGCTGCATCGTCGGCTGCGTTGTTAATGCGAAGACCTGAAGAAAGTTTCTCCATTGAACTTTGGGCTGCGTTTTGGTTAATATTCATTTGCCGGTAGTTGTTTAACGCTGGAATGTTGTTGTTAATAATCATTTTTCATTACCTCCGTGTTTGTTTATTTTTTTGCGAACTTCCTTTTTCGCAAATTTGCTTGATAAGCCTATGGCCACTCGGCTTATCATTGGATATATAGATTAAAAGGACGAGTAAATAAGATCTGCATTCCAGCCTCCTGCCGGTTAACAGATGATTTACTCGTCCCTGAAATCACGCGTTATTTTGTTTTGATCGTGCTTTTTTAGTGTTACTTCTGTTTGGATTGAACGAAAGCTCCATCACTTTTTTACTGAATGGATGTTTACACTCATTTGAACTATATGGTCTGGTTTTTTAACCTTTAACTCCTCTTACCATTTCAACCGTACTACTCGACTCGTAAACTTCGCCGCGGACAACACTAACTTCTCTTGGTGCTTCAATCGCTAAGCGAAGATCACCTTTGGTACTTTTTACGACTTTAATTTTGATATGATCATCAATGACGATGTATTCTCCTGGTTTCCTACCAAGTACTAACATGGTTATCTCCTCCCCGGTTATCAAAAAGTGGAAAAATAATAGTCCAATTCCTTTAATCGACTGGCTTTTTCCAAAAACGAACAAAAAAAGACGATTCACCAAGCCTTATTTCTTTGCGTCCTGCAAAGAAACTAAGACCTAATAAATCGTCCTTGATTTATGATTATTTTCAGTTTTATTGGTAAATTTATCTTCTTACTTTCTATATCGACAGTCCTAAGCGAAACTTTAGTATTTCTTAAAAGATTTTTAATTTTTTTTATCAACTAATATTCCACAAAGCAACAAACTTCTACTAACACCTAAATTTAAGGTCGTTATTTTTTAAAGAAAACCTACATGCAGCCTGCTTGCCGTCACCATCTGACATGTAAAAAAAACAGTGGACTTCCTTCTCTTCGCTATTATCTCTGGCGATATAAGAAGGCTCGTTCAGGAAAATATCCTGGCTTACTTTCACTGCGCTGTTATCTCTGGCGATATAAAGGTTGTTCGAGTAAACCAACCGACCATTTATTTTTTACACAGAAAAGGACGAATCGAGTAACCTCACTTTTTTCTGCCTCCTGCATAATAAGTGCAGCGAACGATTCGTCCTCACCAAATTCACACTCTCGTATATTAAATTACCTTTTTGTTAACGGTAGCTTCATAGATTTCACCACGAAGCACCGATACTTCTTTAGGAGCTTCAATCGCGAGCCTCAAGTCTCCATTTCCGCCTCTAACAACTTTCACGATCACCGAGTCGTCAATAACAATATATTGTCCGGGCTTCCTGCCTAGTACTAACATATTCCGTTCTCCTTAATAGTTGCTTCTTTGCATCCTGTAAAGAAGCGTCGCTTTATTTAATCATCCATGATTATCTATAACAGGCATACTAACAGCATTTTTTTGTAGCATGAACACTATTTAATGAAGGGCAACCCCCACCTTTCTTTCATTAGAAAAACTTAGCTTCTCATCAAACTTACGTCGAAAGACTGAGTTTTCCTTATACTTAATCCATTCGCAAAGTTAAACTTTCTTAAAGTAAAATAAAAACAGTGGTTTACAAGACTTTGTTAATATAAAATAAGACTATATAGGAATATTTTACTACATTTAACTCGTTTTAACTTTAAGTGGTCTTAAAATCAACCTTAAATATACTTTAATTTCCTTTATGTGGGGGTAACAAGTGTGAGTAAGTTTTCTATTAAAATAGTAGCACTGATTTTTTTCTTTGCTTTCATGCAATCGGTTAACCCTGCTGAAGCAAATAATGAGCCTCAAGTCACGGATGGAGTTTTAGACTTAACGGAATGGAATTGGGACTTAGATGGGGTTGCTTCTTTAGATGGAGAATGGGAGTTTTATTGGGATCAATTATTGACACCCGATGACTTTAATAAGGGAAATTTAACCGCAGAAAAAGCTTTCATCACTGTGCCAATGACGTGGAACGGTTTTACTCTTGATGATGAACAGATCACCGGTAAAGGCGCTGCTACTTACAGGCTCAAAGTAGAAAATTTAAATGAGCAACCGTTGGCGATGAAAATTCCGAAAATTTTCACTACTTTTGATATTTGGGTTAATCAAGAGTTAATAACTACCTATCGGACTTCAGGCAATAGCCGGCATTACCCTAAGGTGCTTTTTTTTAACCCTGATAAAAATACCATTGAGTTTATTTTTCAAATCACGAATGACCGCCATCGTAGTGGTGGCATTGTTGAAAGTATCCAACTAGGAACGCCCGAGCAAATCAATAGCATGATTGTAAGAAATGTTGCATTTGACCTTTTTCTGTTCGGGTGTTTATTTATTATCGGAATCTATCATCTTACTTTTTATTTATATAGAAAAAAGGAAAGATCAGCACTATACTTCGGTGTATTTTCACTTTTGGTTAGTATGCGAACATTATTTGTAGGAGAAATGTATATCATTCATCTTTTTCCTAACATTCATTGGGAATTTGGAAATACCATTCACACTCTAACCTACTATTTAGCAGTACCTGTCTTTATGTTATTACTGAAATCTCTTTTTCCAAATGATGTTTCTAGGAATTTTGTTACGTTTACTCAATTTTTCGGGCTTAGCTTGGCCTTATTGGTCATTTTAACTCCAACGAATATTTTCACTTATGTCAATCCTATTTATCAACTCTTCACTTTAGTAGTCATTGCGTATGTTTTTACAGTTCTCTATTCTGTTTGCTCTAAAAAAAGAGAAGGAGCGTACATGATTACTTTAGGAACAGCTATTCTTTGCTTACTAGCAATCAATGATATCATTTTTCTCAGTGTTGTTTTTATGGATTCAGAAAATATGTTTCTAAAAAATATTTTTACTAGAGGGGACCTTGCCCCTTGGGGCTTATTAGCATTTGTCTTTGTACAATCCGTCGTTTTAGCAAAAAAAATCTCAAAAAGTTTTACAAAGCTTGAAGTTTTAACGCAACAGTATCAACAATTGAATGAAAGCTTAGAAGAAAAAGTGGAGGAGCGAACAAGCGCTTTAGAAATCTCAAATAAAGAACTAGAACAAGCGTATCAAGCTATTTCTAGATCAGAGAAAGCTCGTCAGCATCTTGTCCAAAATGTTTCTCACGATTTGCGGACACCACTAACATCAATACAAGGTTATGTGAGTGCTGTTGTCGATGATGTGGTTAAAGAACGCGAACAACAAAAAAAATATTTAAGGCGAGTGCTTGATAAGGTGACTAGCCTTGACCACCTCGTCCAACAGTTAACGGAATTATCTAAGTTAGAAGCGCGTCAGATAAAGCTTGATTTTAGTCTAGTTTCAGTTAAAGATCTAATGGACAAAGTGCTTGAAAGACATCTCTTTGATGTAGAGTCTTCGAAAGTAATGTTCCATGTTGACTATCCATCTGAATGGAAAGTCAATCCTGTTTTGACAGAGCAAGTAGCG
>SKOL01000760.1 GCA_007120055.1 Anaerobacillus sp. | reverse complement strand
TTTAATTACGTTAGCTGAAGGTGTAGGTATTAGTGCTACATTAGACGACATCGTTGAAAACCCGAGAAACCTTAACTTTAATGATAGAGTTGAAGCATCATTACTTGCACAAGCTTATTTAAATGGTGAAGGTGACGCTGTGTTAATTAACTCTAACTTTGCCATCGGTGCAGGTCTTAGTCCAGGGCAAGATGCTATTGCTTTAGAAAACCCGGAAGACAATCCTTATGTAAATGTTATTGCAGTTCGTGGTGGAGACGAAACTCGCCCTGAAATTCAAAAATTAGTAGAAGTGCTACAATCAGAAGCAATCCGCGACTTCATTTTAGAGACGTGGGAAGGCGACGTAGTACCAGCAAATTAATATATTATTAAGAAGAAGTTAGCACTAAGTGGCTAGCTTCTTTTTATATTTATAACTGAAACGAGTTCGCTTAGGTTAACTGTGCCTTTCTGTACGTTAAGCTCGCGACTTGATAAAAAACATAATTGCCGATTAAAAAATATCAGGAATTCCCCTATTTTTATTTAGGGTAATTCAAAGTAGTTGGTGGGTTTAACTGATATAAAAGTAATCTGAAATATGTAATAATTAGCAAAAGCGACCACTCACATTTACACATTTGGTCACATTTAATACTAAAATTTAAACAGAACTATGGTAAGGTAAAAGTGTAATAGTTATAGAAATCGATTAGAAACGGAGGTTTTAAGCTATGCCTCAGGATACACGTGAAAAAATATTAGAAGCAGCGATTGATTTGATGAGCCAAAAAGGTTTTTCTTCGACAACAACGAAGGAGATTGCCAAAACGGCGGGTGTCTCTGAAATGACACTTTTTAGAAAATACAAAAATAAACAAGAAATTTTAGATAGTGTCATTGAAAAGTATACTTCTTCTTTTCGCGCAAAAAAGATTTTTTCTGAAAATGATTTAGTTTATGATCTAGAGTTTGACCTTGCTAACATTAGTCGTACGTATCAGGACTTCATGAACGAAAATAAAAAAGTCGTTTTACTAGCCTATAAAGAAAGTGGCACGTATGATGAAATTTCTTCTAGGCTTACAGAAAATCCAAGATTAATGAAGAAATTTATGATGGACTATTTAACGGAAATGAAAAAAAGAGGTAAAATCATCGATTGTCACTTAGAGTTAACGGTTTTAAGTTTTATGACGATGAATCTTGGCTTTTTCTCGTCACAATTTATTTCAGTTAAAAAGGTAGCTGTTGTTACTAGGGAAGAGTTTATTGAACATAGCGTTAAAGTGTTCGCGCGAGGTTTAGGTGTCTGACACCGCCCGTGGACAAATCGCTAAAATGTCCTTCTCACGTGGACATGTTTGCCTGCAAAAGAACTGCTTTCAATTTAGTGGTTACCCACTAACTCGAATGTTGTTATTCACAACAAAAGCATATATTTCTTAAAAAGCTTCCTTTTAATTATAAGGGAGCTTTTTTCGATGATAAAATAAATTAAGAAACTCTGAAACTTATTCGTACGAAGTCGCATCTATATAAGTGAAAGGGGGAGTGAGATTGAATCTTTTGCAGCGGTTAAAAAATAAAGATGAAGCAGCGCTAATCGAAATGATGAATTTGTATGGAGATCATCTCCTCCGAATCGCTATTTTACTAGTCAAAGATCGCTTCGTCGCAGAAGAAGTCGTTCAAGATACATTCGTCATAGCATTTCAAAAAATTGCCCAGCTAAATGATGCAGCAAAATTAAAAAGTTGGCTCATTATGATTGCCACAAATGAATGTCGCCGTCGCATGCGAAAGTGGAGCTGGAAACATATTTTTTTGCATAAGGAAGACAGTTATGAAGCTAACATTGTTGATGACAGTGAATTGCAACCAGAACAATCCTTATTAGTTAGCTTCCGTGACACTCAAATTCACGTGTGTATTCAGCAACTTCCTTATAAATACCGGGAAGTAGTTACTCTATACTATTTTCAAGAATTAACGATCAAAGAAATTTGTGATGTAATTAGCGAAAAGGAAAATACCGTTAAAACAAGATTAGCTCGTGGGAGAACACAATTAAAGCAATTGATTGAGAAAGGGGGAGAAGATCTTGTCAAATGATCGAAAGGAAATTCGAAAAAAGTTAGAGCAAGAAATGGTCCATGTCTCGTTTTCTTCTCAACAACAAGTATTAAAAAGAACACACCCGCAAAACTTGCGTCAAATAGTTTCTAGTTGGTGGAATAAGGAAGTGACCATTTCTTTAGTTCCGGTCGGACTTGCGACATTGCTGTTAATTTCAGCTAGTATTGTTCCTGCACTTTTAAAAGAGAACGAAATAGAACTTCCGCCCCGCGAAATCATTCAAGTTGGTGGTAATTTTTATTGGAGTGATCTGTACGAGGAAGCTCGAACTCGCGCGAAAAAATAATAGAGCTACACGCAAAAAGGACTTTGTGCAAATTTAGGGGAGGTGCACAGCTATGAAAGTCAAAATGAAAGTAAAACACTTAGTGACATCGGTCTTAGCATTTACCGCCTTGCTTTTCGTTTTCATACTTTTCATCCAGCCACAGCTTGAAATAAGAGGGATTAATCAGCAAATCGAAGCTGGAAATGTAAAAGAAGCGAAAAATGCAATATTTGAAAAAATCGAGAATGACCGTCGCAGACAAATCGACTTAATTCGTGAGTACATGATTGAACCACACACATCGGGCGATCGCTATGATGTCTATATTAGTCCGTCGATGACAACTTTTGGCTCCGTAACCACCGATCGCTTATTTAATATAGAAGAAAGTGAACCATACTTACAACTTTATATAAAAGAAGCACCAGCTGATGGATATTTTCGTCGAGCGATAGATCTTCTCCACACATTTTACAAAAGTACGGGACAGATTGAAAAAGCAGAAGCAACGGTAAAAGAGGGGCTTACTCGTTTTTCAAAAGATCAATACGCTTATCACGATCTTCAGTTAATGAAAATTCAATTAGCGATTACTAGTCAAAATTACGATCGAGCACAACTTCTTATTGATGAATATGAGCCTAAGATGAACGAGCGGTTTACTGATACGTTTTTACAATTAAGTAGGATTGTTGCGGAAATGCTCATTCAACAAAGAGAGTACGATCAAGCATATGAATATTTAATGGAAGAAATTGAAAAACACGAAGCCTGGCATAACGATTTATTAGCCGATATAAGTGATGATGAGCCAACCTTTAATGATGGCATGACTGGTAGCCCGTATTTTCATGCACTCGTTAAGCTTCGTGATCAACTAGAACTAATGAAAGACGACGAGCAGTTAGCTGTTGTCAAAGGAAAAGTCGTTCGCTCTAATGGTGATCCTGTCGCAAATGCCGGTGTTTATTTACGACCAGAAGAAGATGTTAGTCGCTCAGTAATTGAAGGAGATCGCCAAGTGATCACTGGATCAGATGGAAGTTTTTCATTTATTGGCGTGCTGCCTGGCAGCTATCAAATTACTGTCGGTTTTATGTTTGAACAAATTGACGGCTGGGCTTGGTCGGTCGAAAACAATGATTGGATTGATGTTAAAGAAGGAGATATTATCGAATATCCGGTGGTAATCACACCTTTAATTGAACAGATTTCACCGGCGAACGATGTTGTAATCAATGATGATGAGGTTACTTTTTCATGGGAGGAGTTTCCAGGCGCGGCCACTTATGAACTGAGTGGCAATATCCATGTTGGTCACGGGTCCACCGGAGTTCAGTTCTTATCCGATATCACTGAGAGTGAAGTTACGATACCAGTGGAACACCTTTATAGTCTTAGAACAGGAACGATGTTTAGGGGCGACGATTTTACCGAAGTCGAACCAGC
>SKOL01000011.1 GCA_007120055.1 Anaerobacillus sp. | reverse complement strand
TTTGGGAAATCCAATTCTTTTATAAATGAGTGAATTTCATAATTACCAAAAATGAGCCACATCACACAATATATAGTTTGCGGACGGTTTTAACGCAACTATATATTGATCATAGTGGCGAGAATAATGAATTATGAAATTCATTAAGAAATGTAGTGATTATATCTATATGTTAGATTTTTGTAATTGCTTAAAAAAATTTTAAACTAAATTCATAAATATTAATGAAGAAAAACATTATTTGTATTATAATAAAAGTTATTAATATACCTATAGGGGCATGAAGTGTAAAGACTTATGATTATCAGACTGTAAATGCTCAGTTGATTTCTTGAGTGAGCCTCTAAATAAGTATCTATCATGCCAACAGATTAAGTTAAGGCGTAGCAAGGAGGAGAAAATGAATAAATTATTAAGCGTTTTACTAATTGGATTTTTATCAATGATAGTTGTTACTGGTTGTAGTGAAGGGGAAGCAAGTGCAATTAAGCAAATGCATGTTAACGATATTCTCGAGAGAATGGCTCAATCTGAAGAAAATGGTGATGGAGCTATTTATATCGATGTTAGAGAAGTACATGAGTTTGATGAGGCACATATAGACGGTTTTATAAATTATCCGTTAAGTACCCTTGAAAATACATTGAGTGATTTACCAAAGGATAAAGAAATTATCATTATATGTCGTAGTGGTAATCGAAGTATGCAAGCCGCGTCGTTGTTAAAAGAAAATGGCTTTAATGAACTTACAAATGTTCAAGGCGCGATGGTAGAGTGGCAAGGAGAAACTAGTTCAAATTAATTTTACCGAAATAAAAGAGAGCTGTCCCTTAAGTGTCTGACACCATGCAGCACTTACTAAATATAGACGTATAAATTTATTATCCGTTTATATTTGGTGCCTAACGGTGTCTGACACTTTTTTATGGGACAGCTCATTTTTTTTTTGCATTTTTAGCTGAGTAGAGCTTAGATTACCATTTTAATCTCCGACAATTATTTTATCAGGAAATCAAACGTTGGTGATCCTGGAGGTGCGTTTACGATCATATCGTAAATCGGGATTGTGTAAGCAAATAAAATTAATACAATCGCAATTCCAATCCATAGTTTCCAGTTTTCAAACACTTTCGGTGTTTCTGATGCATCTTCTGCTGGTTCACTAATCGGGAATTCAGTATCACCTTTAGGAGCTAACCATGTCATATAAATAAAGTTATAAAACATCATTACAGCAGCTACGAATAAAATCACGCCACCGATCGCAATCGTTACATAGTTAGTGAAAATTCCTTCAAACCAAACTAGTGCATCTGGATGGTTTTGATATGTCGTATAAGCTGTACGACGAGGTGCACCTAGTAAACCAATTAAGTGCATCGCACCAGACATGAAGAACATACCAATTGCCCATAACCAAGTTTGTACCATACCTAAACGATTTAAAAATGGTGTAAATTTTCTTCCGGTTAAATGTGGAATTAACCAATACGAAATCCCAAAGAACGTAAGTAAAACTGTTGAACCAACTGTTAAATGGAAGTGCCCAACAACCCAAAGTGTGTTGTGGATCACGGCATTCATTTGGAAACTAGCATTAATAATTCCTCCAGCTCCTGCAGGTATAAAGATGATCATTCCCATAAACGGTGCAAAGAAACGAACGTCCTTCCAAGGAAGTTTATGCAACCAGTATAAGATACCAGTACCACCTTTAGCACGACCAGTTTGCTCAAACGTACCAAAAATCGAGAAAGCCGTCATTAATGAAGGGACGATGACAACGAAAGTTAGTACTGTTTGAATGAATTTCCACATTTCTGAAATCCCAGATTCCATTAACTGATGGTGAAATCCTACTGGGATTGAGAACAATAAGAATAAAACGAAGGCCATACGAGCAAGAGAGTCACTAAATAACTTTCCACCGATGATCTTAGGTATTGAAACATACCAAGCAATGTAAGCTGGTAATAACCAGAAATACACTAATGGGTGCCCGAAATACCAGAAAAGTGTACGACTTAATAAAACGTTAATTTCATCAGTAAGGCCAAACGCCCAAGGGATCATTTGTAATAAGACTAATACTGCCACTCCTAAACAGGCAATGATCCATAACACAATGGTTGCAACAGTCATGTAACCGAATAACGGCGTGCGCTCACCTTTATGTGCTTTTTTCCAGCCAAAGTAATGTGCAAGAAGTGCCGCTCCACTTATCCAACTACCAACAACGAATAGAGTTAACCCTACATAGTACAGAGGATGAGCGGTTAGTGGCGCGTAAAAAGTATAAAGAACAGAAGCTTCATTTAAAATAATTAAGATTGCTGCTAAAAGTGTACCGATCGTTAAGACTGTAAAGCCCGTCCAGCCAAGTTTACGAAGGCGATCACTGAAAGCTCCATGAGTTCGGCTCATCCCAGCAAATAAAAATGCGAAAATAAAATAAGTAGTAAATACAAGTGCTAGTAAGACACCGTGCGCTGTTAAAATTTGATAATATCCGAGCCAGTTTGGCAGCTCAATCATGCCGCCTCTAACTAATCCTTGCAAAAGTCCGGCAATCGCGCCGACTAAAAATGCAGAAAACGCAATATATATGTGGGCCATACTTAACTTAGCATCTTTTGGTGCTACTGTCGTCCCGATATCTGAATTATAATCTTCAACTTTTAATGCTGAATTTCTCATTCGACCACCTCAATTGTCATTTGCATATAATGATGCCCCGTACCGCAATACTCGTTACATAAAACGAGGTAAGAACCAGGCTCTGTAAATGTATGTTCAGCCATATTGATATGCCCTGGTGTTACCATGAAGTTTACGTTCGTGTTTGGGATCGTAAATGAGTGAACAACATCAGAGCTCGTTACATGAAAACGAACGGTTGACCCAACGGGAACTTCAATTTTGTTAGGTTGATAAGTAAAAGCCATCGCGATAATGTTTGCTTGATAAGTTGTTTCATTGATTTGTCGTAAACCAGGCTCATCGAACGGTGCCGCGTCCCTTACGTTTTGTGGATCAACTTTAGCCATGTGACTTGGTGGTTGTTGCCCAAAAGCAAATGCGCTCACGCCCAAAACAGTTAAAAAGATAATAAGTGAGCCAATACCAAATGTTAACCAAATTTTTTCATAACGATGTAAATGCATAAAATCATTCCCCCTCCCGAGTGCTACATTCTATTTAAGAATAAAAAGAAAATTGCTGACCAAGATAATACGATAAATAAACCGATCGACATTGTAAAAATAAGCGTTCCTTTTAACGATGATGAATTAGTTTCTGTTGGAACATGGTTTCTGTTTGGTTCAAGGTTACTATTATTTTTAGCCATGTAATCCCCTCCTTGTCATGATAATTAAGACCCCCATAGATACATAATATAGGAAAAATAAGAGTGACTTTTCATAAAAGTTTGAATAAATAGTGACAGTTTGTAACTTAAGTTTGTTATAAAACATAAAAGTAGTAGAAAACGTAAAAACCTAATTCTTCTACTATTATAAAGAGATTAATTTGTAATTCTGTGACTTATATCACATTTAGGGAGTTTTAAAAAGATAATTTACATTGCTTCAAGGGCGCGCATATCATAAAATAGAGGTAGTAATTGTCGGATTTCTGATTTTATTAAATTTACGGAGGAATTTATTATGGAAAAATATGATGATAAAGTAAAAAATAGATTAAAGAGAATCGAAGGGCAAGTTCGAGGAATTATTAAAATGATGGATGAAGAAAAAGACTGCCAAGACGTTGTTACACAGCTAGCAGCTGTAAGAAACGCCTTAGATCGAACAATTGGTGTCGTCGTTAGTAGTAACTTAGA
>SKOL01000685.1 GCA_007120055.1 Anaerobacillus sp. | reverse complement strand
ATAATATTGTAAGGTTTTGTGAAACGATCCACTCTTCCTTGGCTGTTATTTGAGACAACGATAAGCTTCACTCCGTTACTTTCTAACTTTTCATGCCATTTCGTAAACTCGTCATCACCTAATTCGTCATGAGCCGCAAGCGTACTATCTAAATCCGAAAAAATCGCTTTCACATTATGGTTTCTTAAAAAATCTAAAGATACATCGGTAAAATGTTCAAATTCATAATTCGGTTTTAAAAATTTCATTTCGAAATCACATCTTTCTGTTTAAAATTCGTCTATTTATTTTTCCACTTAACGATAGTATTACACATATTTTATTTTTAACATTTATTAAAGCAAATAAACAAAGCAAATATAGCGGCACACTGCGAAGCGAATGCTTCCGTTTCCACTATCCAACTATCCAACAAACCACAAACCACAAACCAACTGTCCGCCTTTTTTCACACAAAAAACATGAAGGAAAGAAGTTTTTCCTTCATGCTACTTAATGTTTATTTTCTACAAGATCATCATTATACACTTTTTCTATAAACATCGTAGATTGTTCACTTAAATCAAGTTCTTTATTTATTCCTTGAACTTTAATAATTGGTCGGTGTAGGTGGCTATCAATTCTGGTGACGATGCCAACAAGGCCATTGTTTAGGCGTACATGTGTCCCTGGTGGATAGCTAATTATTCCATTCGTAAAACTTAAAACAGCACTATGACTATACTTTTTCTCTGATAAAGCCATAATTCTTTCTAATGCTTCATGTGGTTGAACCTCTTCCTTAGAAATCATATTTTCATAGTCATTAGCAACACTACACACTTGAGCGTAATCAAGAATATCATTACCTTTTATTCCTCTCGGAAACCCAGATCCGTCAAAGGCCTCGTGATGCTGAAAGGCAATATGGGTGACTAACAAACTTAATTCACGGTTGGTCTTTAAAAGTTGAAAACCCTTTTCTGGATGTAGTGCATGATCATCTGTCACTGCTTTACCAATGTCATGGAGTAAACAACCTAATCCTAAACCATTAAGCTTTAGCTGATCAAATTTTAATTTTATTCCAATTTGTAGAGAAATTAGGGCTACATTTACAGCATGAGCGTACTGTGCTAAGTTATCAGCGATCGTAGACGTTGGAATTAGTACGATAGCTTTACGTGCTGATACTTCCCCTATTAATTTTTTTACTGTCTGTTGAAGTTCTATTAACGGTAATTCTTTTCCCGCTTTTACTTGCTCAAATGCTTTCTCAACAACAGCAATAGCGTCAATCCATGTTGGCATATCTATCATTTCATCAAGCGTTATTCCTGCAGATTTCGCGTCCTCAATAATTAAACTTTTAATACCGATCTCTTTTAACTTCTCCATATACTTAGGATGAATAGTTGAGCCACTAGCAAGTAAAACCCTTTTCTTAAAATCGTAAATAGGTTCAGCTAATTGCATCGTATTTTTATCATAATCATCAATACCGATCATTCTCATTATTAAAAACTCCTTACAGCTTTATCTAGACAATACTTTACCAATAGATTCATTGATCCGTTCTGCATTAAACGGCTTTACGATAAAGTCTGCAGCCCCTGACTGTATTGCCTCAATAACCATTCCTTGTTGTCCCATCGCTGAACACATAACTATTTTCGCATTTGGATCAAAGTTTTTAATTTCTTTTAATGCCTCGATCCCATCCATTTCTGGCATCGTAATATCCATTGTTACTAGCTCAGGTTGTGTCGCTTTATATTGTTCAATCGCCTGGATTCCATCTCCAGCTTCCCCTACTACCTCATGACCAGCTTCTGTCATGATATTTTTTAACGTCATTCTCATAAATGCCGCATCATCGACTATCAAAACTCGTGCCAAGCTATTTCCCCTCCAGGTATTACATTGTATGTATAAAATCAAATCGAAATTGGACTTTTAAAGTAACAGAATAATATTTAATATAAAAATAGACTTTTTTTATAGTTACAAATAACTATGACTATCAATTTAATTCTATGTACATTCTACTTTGAATTGAATGCCGTTTCAACAAGTTTCATAATAAAACTTGTTGAAGTAGACTGATAAATCTATTTTTAATAAGAAAATCGGCCGGCAGAATTATTTTTCAAACAAAATCGTCATGACGGCACTCCGTCACCATCTAGTATGCAAAAAACACAAAAAATGTCAGCTCCCTTATATACTCGCTATGTGATAAAACACTACTAGAGTATAAAGGAGAACTGACATTTTCATATTTATTCTATTTTAACTAGTTTTGTGCTGGGAAGAAGTTGTTTGTTGCGTGTGTATGTTTTTCAAACGGATCTTCTTCATTTAAAACAGCTTCTTTTACACTTTCAATTTCTGTACGGAGCTCACCTAGATCTACGTTTAATTTCGATAATTCTTCAATCGCTAGCTTTATTGCATTGTTAGAGGCATCAGATGCCATCCTTAATGTGTCCATCGACCCTTGTGGGTTATGGAAGCCATCAGAGTTTTCTGCAGCAATAATATCTGTATACCATTGACCTTCACGAACATACTGCTGAGCTTGTTCAATTTTATCGTCTGGTGCACCTGCTGTAATCATTCGGTTAACAAAGTAATGTGCTTCAACCGTTAAATCTTGAGCCTCATGAACAGCCTCTAAGTGACGTTCCTGAATATCACCAACACGGTCAATAAGGTACCTCTCAGTTTTATCAGAGTGACACGTGCGACAAGAGGTTTCAATATTTTCTAAAGGCGAAGCCCAAAAGTGGGATGAAATCTTTCTTCGATCATCTCTTCGTTCAAATGGCATATGACAATCTGCACAAGAAACATCTGCACGCCCATGCGAGCCATAACTCCACATTTCATATTCTGGGTGCTGTGCTTTTAAAATTGGTGCTCCCGATACGGCGTGAATATAATCGTAATCAAACCCTTCCTCGATCGCCGTTGTTTCAAAATAATGCAACATTTCCTCAGGCTTTGTTCCGTAATCCCAAGGGAAACGTACTTTTTCTAACTCAGGTTCAAAATAATACTCAACGTGACATTGAGCACATACGTAAGTACGCATTTCATTTCTCGTTGCCTCGGTAACATCGATACCTTGGCGAGCTAAAGCATGTGTTAGTGACGGTCGAGTTATTCTTAACTCCATCGTCACTGGATTATGACAATCAGAACAACCAATCGAAACATGTCCAAATTCACCAAGTTCTTCTGATGCCCCTACAGCAGCTAACTCTTCCATTCTCGGAACAATATCTCCTCTAAAATTAGCTGACCAATAATCATCGCCGAATTCTTTTAATAATGGCGTTACTGTCGAACTTTTACACGTCATACACGAACCGATCGAGCGGTCACCGATTCTGGCTATTGACAATACATCTTCAACTGCATAAGGATGTCCTCTAGTCGTATTATACTCCTGTTCAAAAGGAAATCCGGCAAACAAAATAGGTAAGTACGGCTCATAGTCTGGGATAAATTTCGAAACCGGTGGTCTACCGTTGCCCATGTTTCTTAAGTAACTTTCATAATGTATCGGAAATGCATCTTTAAATGCTGTATTTAAATATTCATCAGGAGATAAATCTGTTAAAGGTTCTGTTTCATCAACAGTTAAATCTTCTGGGCTTAAACAAGCTGGTAATATAAATAGCGCGAGAGCTAAAATAAATAATTGTATTTTTTTCAAATTAAATCACCCTTTCTTCTATAAAAATTTATTTTGCTGCGTCAATATTTAATTTCAAATGCCAATCTGACGTTTTAAAAATCCCTAATCCATGCGGGACATGACGGTGGCAATCAATACATGTACCTTTTGAATCGTGAGCAACATT
>SKOL01000132.1 GCA_007120055.1 Anaerobacillus sp. | reverse complement strand
GTTTTCGGGAATGCGATTGTATCTCTTAAGTTTGTTCTTCCTGCTAAAATCATGATTAAGCGGTCTAAGCCTAGAGCAATTCCACCGTGAGGAGGTGTTCCGTACTCAAATGCATCCATTAGAAACCCGAACTGGGAACGAGCTTCTTCCTCTGAAAATCCTAACGCTTTAAACATATTTTCTTGAAGCTCACGTTCATAAATACGTTGTGAACCTCCACCCAGCTCATAACCATTTAATACTAAATCATAAGCTTCTGCACGTACTTTTTCTGGTGCAGTCGTTAAAAACTCTTCATCTTCTTTGACTGGGCGTGTGAACGGATGATGCTCTGCCACATAACGATCTTCGTCTTCGTCATAAGATAATAACGGGAATTCTGTTACCCATAAGAAATTGAACTTACTCTTATCGATCAAGTCCATTTCTTTAGCAAATTTCAAACGAAGCGCACCTAAGCTGTCAAAAACAACTTTCTTTTTGTCGGCAGCAAACAACAATAAGTCACCGATTTCTGCATTAAATGCTGCTTTCATCGCATCTATTTCTTCAGCAGTAAAAAACTTTGCGATTGGACCTTTTAAGCCGTCTTCTTCAACCTTAAGCCATGCAAGTCCTTTTGCACCGTAAATCGCAACAAATTTCGCTAAATCATCAATTTCTTTACGAGATAACTTTAATGCTGCTCCTTTAACGTTTAACCCTTTAACAATTCCACCGTTTTCTATCGCACTTTTGAATACTTTTAAGCCACAATCTTTTACGATTTCAGAAAGCTCGACAAGTTCCATATCAAAGCGAGTATCAGGTTTGTCAGAACCGTATCGGTTCATTGCTTCATTATAAGTTAATCGCTCAAATGGAGTTGAAATCTCAATTCCTTTTACTTCCTTCATTACTTTTGCCATCATTGATTCCATCATTGAAAGTAAATCTTCTTTATCCATAAACGACGTTTCAATATCGACTTGAGTAAACTCAGGTTGGCGATCTGCTCGTAAATCTTCATCACGGAAACAACGAACAATTTGATAATAGCGCTCAAAGCCTGAAACCATTAATAATTGTTTAAAAATTTGTGGTGATTGCGGTAATGCAAAAAATCCTCCGTGCTGAACACGACTCGGAACTAAATAATCACGTGCACCTTCTGGAGTGCTTTTCGTCAGCATCGGCGTTTCGATCTCTAAAAACGTATGATCATCTAAGAAGTTACGAATTAATTTTGTAGTGTTATGTCTTAACTTAAATGTTTCTTGCATTTCAGGACGACGTAAATCTAAATAGCGATATTTTAAGCGAATTTCTTCTGAAGTGTCGACATTTTCTTCAATTTGAAACGGTAATGCTTTTGACTTGTTTAATACTTCAATTTTATCAACGAACACTTCGATCTTCCCTGTTTTCATTTTAGGATTAACCGTTTCCTCGCTACGAGCCGCCACTGTTCCTTCTACGTCAATAACATACTCACTTCTTACTTTATCAGCAATCGCAAGTGCTTCCTCTGAAAATTCAGGTTGGAACACGACCTGAACAACCCCTGATCGATCCCGTAGATCTATAAAAATTACTTGTCCTAAATCACGGCGCGTTTGCACCCACCCTTTTAAACGTACTCTTTGTCCAATTATCTCATCTAAAACTTCTCCACAATGATGTGTTCTTCCTATCACTAGTATTGCCTCCCTTTATCGATTCAGCTTTTGCTGTAAAAATTTTGTTAGATCATCAATCGAAACTTCTTGTTGTTCACCTGTTTCCATTTCTTTGACGACGACAACATTTTTCTCGAGTTCATTGTCACCAATGATCACTACAAATGAAGCTTTAAAACGATCTGCAGCTTTCATTTGTGCTTTCATTTTTTTATCAAGGTAATCTTGATCAGTGGATAGGCCTGCTTGTCTTAACTTAAAACTTATATTTGATGCGGCCACTTTTGCTTCTTCACCCATCGCAATTACGTAACAGTCCAATTGATCGTTGACTGGTAGTGTAACATTTTGTACTTCTAGTGCCATGAGAAGACGCTCGATACTTAATGCGAACCCAATTCCAGGTGTTTCTGGGCCTCCAATTTCTTGAACTAATCCGTTATAGCGTCCACCACCACATAGAGTAGTGATTGACCCGAAACCATCACCGTCAATCATAATTTCAAACGCAGTATTGTTGTAATAATCAAGACCTCTTACTAAATTCGGGTCTACTTCAAATTCAATCTCCATGTCATTTAAAAGCTTTTGTACTTTTGCAAAATAAGCTTTTGAATCATCATTTAAATAATCTAAAATGGCTGGGGCTGTTGCCATTAATTCATGGTCGCTGTCTTTTTTACAATCTAAAATACGTAAAGGATTTTTCGCGAGTCGAGCTTGGCAATCAGAACAAAACTCTGAAATTCTCGGTTCAAAATGATTAATTAAAGCTTGTCTGTGCGCATTTCTACTTTCTGTATCACCTAAACTATTAATGACTAACTTTAAATTTTTCAACCCTAACTCACGGTAAAATTCCATTGCTAACGCAACTACTTCTGCGTCAATAGCTGGATCAGCACTTCCTAAAGCTTCAACGCCAAACTGTACAAATTGACGCATTCGCCCTGACTGTGGACGCTCATAACGAAACATCGGACCAACATAATACAGCTTCGTTGGCTGGATCGGGCTTCCAAAAAGTTTATTTTCAACATAAGAGCGAACAGCGGAAGCAGTACCTTCTGGTCTTAGCGTTAAACTTCTTCCACCACGATCTTCAAAAGTATACATTTCTTTTTGAACAATATCAGTCGTATCACCGACACCGCGCATAAACAATTCGGTTTGCTCAAAGATTGGTGTACGAAGTTCTTTATAATTGTAACGCCGACAAATATCTCGAACTTTATCCTCAACATATTGCCAATGTTCAACTTTCCCGGGCAATATGTCTTGTGTCCCTCTCGGTATCTTAAAATTCATTTTTTGTTCCTCCTTATTAGAAAAGTGCAGGCGCCTTGGTCACCCCTGAAAAGCGTTGGAGATCCAGCGAGGGTTTATCTCCTCTTGAGATGCATCATCGAGTAGATAAACATCGATGGATCGAAACGCTCGAAGGGGTAGGCGCCGGAGCTAGACAGTTTTCCTAGTTCAAATATTAATAATTTCTTATCTTATCAGATACGCCATAAACTAAAAACACAAAAAACTCCCGTCCCTGATATATAACATATCAGGGACGAGAGTTTGATTCCCGTGGTGCCACCCTAATTGGACTTATTATTGTATGCGATGGTTTCTAGAAGACATAATTCAGTCATCGTAAAATCGCCTTAAAATAAAAAATCCCACTTTAAACAGTTAACGCCTGTAACGTTTTCCCCTACTAAATCTTCAAGGAAAAACCTAAGGAGTGTTCTTTCATTAAGCACATGGAGAAATGCTTTCAGCCACGACATTTCCTCTCTAACCACGCAAACCTTAATTACTCTGCTCCCTCAAAGGTTGTATTTATTATTAGTATATTAATGTACTCTATCATACGTAGTAACCGTGTCGTTGTCAATAGTGATTACGACAATTTTCTCAATTTCTTGATAACTTCTTTTTTAAATCTTTGACATTTCCTAATGTAATCCCATATTCCTCGGCTAATTCATAATTCGTCAATTGCTGTTCTCTCTGGATAAAGTCGTGAAAGTCAACTCCAATCAGTTGATGATGTCCATTTCCTGTACCTGTTTGTTTACTTCCTGCTCTCATAATCGACTTCCTTTCAAACTCTTTTCCTTCTAGCATGTCCATTTTTCGAAATAAAAAATCAAACTTCCAAAAGAAAGTTTGATTTTTTATAAAATTACTATTTACTCTCAACAATCAACGTCACTGGTCCGTGGTTAATAAGCTCTACATCCATCATTTCTCCGAAAATGCCCGTTTCTACGGTAACACCCTTTTGGCGTAACTTTTCGTTAAAGAGGTCATAAAGTTTCTCGGCATAATCTGGTTTTGCAGCACTCATAAAGTTCGGACGCCTTCCTTTGCGGCAATCACCGTACAAAGTGAATTGTGAAATCGATAAAATTTGTCCTCCGACATCTAATAATGACAAATTCATTTTTCCACCGTCATCTTCAAAAATACGTAAATTCACAATCTTATCTGCTACAAATTCAACGTCCTGTTCAGTGTCTTCATGAGTAATTCCAACCAAAACAGTAAAGCCAAAATCGATCTGACCGACCGTTTCCTTATTTACAACCACGCTTGCTTTTTTACTTCTTTGCACTACTACTCTCACTTTTAATACTCCTTTTTCCATACAAAACTCTCATGGCAACATGCCCCCACCATTCTACTTTGGGCGAAGGCCTAACCAACTAGCCAACTAACTAACCTACTACATCAATGCATAATCCGCCTGACTGAGTAAATATCCGGTATTCGTTTAACTCGATCGACTACTTTTTGTAAATGGTCGATATTATGAATGGAAATCGTCATTAAAATGGTCGCCATTTTATTTTTATCAGATTTACCGGAAACAGCGTTAATATTCGTGCGAGTTTCAGTTACTGCTTGGAGCACTTCATTCAGTAACCCGTTACGGTCATATCCTGAAATTTCTATATCGACATTATAATTTTTACTTTCTTGTTTATTACCTTCCCATTCAACAGGAAGCAAACGAGTTTGTGCATCTTCAATAAGAACATTCTGACAATCAGCGCGATGAATGGATACGCCACGTCCTTTTGTAATAAAACCAATAATTTCGTCGCCTGGAACCGGATTACAGCATTTTGACAAACGAATCAATAGGTTATCGATACCTTTAACTCGTACACCAATACTAGTCTTTTTAGTAGGTGTGTATTTTTTAATATCAGAAACTTTTTCTGCTAATGTCTGATCGTCTAACTCTTGTCCACGTTTTTTACGAATTTTTTCTGTTAATCTTGTCGCAATTTGAGCCGCAGTTATTCCATTGTATCCGACAGCCGCATACATGTCTTCTTCACCTTGGAAGTTAAACTTATTAGCCACAACTTCAATATTTTCAGTTGTTAGCACTTCTTTAGGCTCAATATTATGTTTTTTTATTTCTTTCTCAACAAGTTCACGGCCTTTAGCGACGTTCTCGTCACGACGCTCTTTTTTGAACCATTGACGAATTTTGTTTTTTGCTTGGGAGCTTTGGGTAATTTTTATCCAGTCTTGACTCGGACCGTAAGAATGTTTTGAAGTTAACACTTCAACGATATCACCCGTTTTCAAACGATGGTCTAACGTGACCATTTTGCCATTTACTTTCGCACCAATACAACGGTTTCCAATTTCAGTATGAATCCGATAAGCAAAGTCTAATGGTACAGAACCTGCTGGAAGTTCAATAACGTCTCCTTTAGGAGTAAAAACGAAGACCGTATCTGAAAACAAGTCAATTTTTAGCGACTCCATAAATTCTTGAGCGTCGATCGCATCATTTTGCCACTCTAATATTTCTCTAAACCACGTCATTTTCTTTTCGAGCGTTTGCGCATTAGAAACAGTTTGTCCCTCTTTGTATGCCCAGTGAGCCGCAACCCCAAATTCCGCAACTTTGTGCATTTCTTCAGAACGAATTTGCACCTCAAGGGGATCACCTTTAGGACCAATAACGGTCGTATGAAGAGACTGGTACATATTTGCTTTTGGCATCGCAATATAGTCTTTAAAACGTCCTGGCATCGGCTTCCAACAAGTATGAATCACCCCTAAAACTGCGTAGCAATCTTTTATATTTTTAACAATAATTCTAACTGCTAATAAATCATATATTTCATTAAATTGTTTATTTTGCAAAGCCATTTTTCGATAAATACTATAAATGTGCTTGGCTCTCCCATGCATATCAGCTTCAACGCCGACTTCACCTAAACGTTCCTTAATCTTTATCACAACATCATCGATATATTCTTCACGCTCGGCACGTTTCTTCTTCATTAAGTTCACGATTCGATAGTATTGTTGTGGATTTAAGTAGCGAAGTGCTGTATCTTCCAACTCCCATTTAATCGCAGAGATCCCAAGTCTGTTAGCTAGAGGAGCAAAAATCTCTAGTGTTTCATTAGCAATTCTTCTTTGCTTTTCCGCTGGTAAATGCTTCAATGTTCGCATATTATGAAGACGATCTGCAAGCTTAATTAAAATGACACGTATGTCTTTGGCCATTGCTACAAACATTTTCCGATGGTTTTCAGCTTGCTGTTCTTCTTTCGACTTATATTTGATCTTTCCAAGCTTCGTGACTCCATCTACTAGCATTGCTACTTCATCATTAAATTGTTCTCTTAACTCATCTAAAGATACATCTGTATCTTCCACGACATCATGTAAAAATGCAGCAGCAACCGTATCAGGATCCATTTCCAATCCAATTAAAATTTCAGCGACTTGAATCGGGTGAAGTATATACGGTTCTCCTGATTTACGGTATTGCTCTCCATGGGCCTCATCCGCAAAATTATATGCCTTTTTTAAAAATTCAACATCTTTGTCTGGAAGATACGATTGTGCTTTTTGTAATACATGTTCGATCAATGGAATCACCATCACCTTACAACCTTTAATATATTTCTTTCTATTATCGTTATATTTCTTGCCTGTGTAAAGACCTTTAATTTTTAATTTACAATTCACAATTTAAAATTAAAAATTTTTTGAAAGCTGATGCTTCGAAGTATCAACTAACGCGATTTTTATTTTTAATTTTAAATTTTACATTTTGAATTTTACATTTTAAATTAAACTAACCTATAAACAAAGAGCGCTCTTTTAGAGCACTCTGTCGTTCTAATTTACGCATAATGAGTAAGTGAAAAGATTTCGTAATTCTTTAACTTCTCGCTACCGTCTAAGTAATCTAATTGTATCATGAATACTATTCCTGCGACGATACCGCCTAGCTCTTCTACCATTTTAATTGTAGCTTCAATTGTACCACCTGTTGCTAATAAGTCATCAGCAATTAATACACGTTGGCCTGGCTTAATTGCATCTTTATGAATTGTTAAACTATCTTTGCCATATTCTAAACCATAATCGACTGATAGTACTTCTCTCGGTAATTTACCTGCTTTACGAACTGGAACAAAGCCAACCTCTAATGCATAAGAAATCGGACACCCTACAACAAACCCTCTTGCTTCTGGTCCAACAACAACATCGATTTGCTTATCTTTAGCAAACTGCGCCATATCATCGATTGCTTTTTTATATGCCTCTCCATTTTCCATTAACGTCGTAATATCTTTAAAACGAATTCCTTCCTTTGGAAAATCTTCGACAATCGTAATAAACTTTTTAAAATCCATTTTTAACTGTTCCTCCTAGTTTATCTTTAGATCAAAGCAAGATTATTTCACAGACTGAACTGAGAAGATTTGTTCAAACCATGTCTTTAATTCATTGTAGGATGAATAATAAAGATCGTTTTCTAATCTTGCTTGCTCTTGTTTTCGTTTGTATGTTTTTGATTCGTTTAAATCTTTTTTCTCAACATTTTTACATATTGAAATAAGTCCATTGTTTATTGTAACAAATTCTAAGTCAAAAAACACCTTAACCATAAAATCAATTGTGTCTTTTGACCAACCTTTATGCTTCGCTAACTGAGAACTATGTTTTCCTACATCAAACGTTTTTTGCTTTACTAAAAATGCATAAAACCATTTAAAGTGATCTCTTGATGGCATCGTTGTAAAAAAGTGCTCCTCACTATGGTGGAAAATAGTATAAATTCGTTCTGGCGCATTTCCATTCAGTAATAAACGCTCAATTTGTTTTTTCTCAATCGGTAAATCTAAAAAGATTACATATTGGTCAGACAAACTGATAGAAGGTATCTCTGATTCATAAGGTATATGGACGAGCTGATAATCGTCTATATCTATATTGTTTAATGTTTCTTCATTAAAATAAATACATACTACTTTTTCTTTCGGTAGTTGATTTTTTTTGAAATTTTTATTACCTCTTAAATCAAAAAGTTGCCAGTGCTGAACAGCTACATCTTCTAACATTATTTGAGGTTTGCAATGTCCATTCCACTCATTGATCGACAGAGTGCCTACCGTAGAGATTTTGGAGGTCATTGATATTTCCTCATACAAATATCCACAATGAAAGCCAACACAGTCAATAGTGTGCCCGTCTTCTTCTAATAACATTTTCAAATGTGTCTCTTCACTACCAATTCGCTTCATTTGCGCTAAGTTAGCTTCATCAATTACGACTTTTGGTGTCGGATTACTTACACCAAAAGGAGCAAGAAGATTCATTTCTTCAATAATCGGAAGTTTAACTTCATTTATTGATACGACTAAATCTACTTTTGTAATAGGAATATAATCTTCATCTGTTAAAACTTCGGTCGCTTGAAAATTTAATCGTGACCTAAGTTCATTCAGGTTTTCAAGTTGCATCGTTAATCCAGCTGCCATCGGATGTCCACCGAAATGAGGTAAAATATCGCGCGATTCTGATAAATTTTTAAACATATCAAACCCTTCAATACTTCTAGCAGAACCTTTTGCTATTCCTTTTTCACGATCTATCGTCAAAACGATTGTTGGTCGATAATATCGTTCTACTAAACGTGATGCAACAATTCCGATCACGCCAGAATTCCATCCTTCTTTTGCAATCACTAACACCTTATGTTCCTCTAAAGAAGCATATTGGCTCTCAACGATTTCAATTGCTTCTTCAGTAATTTCATTCACAATTCCTTGGCGAACTTTATTCAGTTCATCAATTTCAGTCGCTAAACGTTCTGCATTTGACATTTCTTCACTCATTAATAACTCGACCGCTGGGGTAGCAGAATCGAGTCTACCTACAGCATTGATTCTTGGACCGATTGCAAAACCAACGTGGTCTGCGCTTAACTCTTTATCATCTACCCTTGCAATTTTTTTCAATGCTATTAAACCAGGTCGAGAAGTATTTTGTAGTGCTTTAAGACCTTTTTTCGCAATCAGTCGATTTTCACCAACTAAAGGTACTAAGTCAGCTATTGTACCAATAACAGCGATGTCTAATAAATCTTCAGGAGCCTCACCTAATAAAGCGTGAGCTAGCTTCCATGCTACGCCAACCCCGGCTAACCCTTTAAAAGGATAATAACAATCTTCTTGTTTAGGATTGACGATCGCATGGGCATCAGGCAATACCGGTGGCGGTTCGTGATGATCTGTAATGATAAAATCAAGCTCAATTTCTTTAGCTACATTTGCTTCATGAACAGCAGAAATTCCTGTATCAACGGTGATAACTAGCGAAAAACCCTCTTCTTTCGCTCGTCTTAACGCAGGCTCATTTGGTCCATATCCTTCTGTGAAGCGGTTCGGAATATAAAATTGAAACTTTGCACCTAACATTTTAAGCGTCTCGACCATCACAGCCGTACTACTAACACCATCTGCATCATAATCGCCAAAAATCAAGATTTTTTCTTGATTTGCTATTGCAGTTTGAATTCTTTCAACTGCTTGTCTCATTCCTTTCATTAAAAAAGGATCGTGAAACTCAGTTTTTTCAATATATAAAAAGCTACGAGCTTCTTCAACTGTAGAAATATCTCGATTTAAAAGTAATTTAGCTACGAGAGGTGATATGTTTAACTCATCCACAAATTGTTGTTCTAAAGAATGACCTTGCCTCTCAATTCTCCACCTTTTTTTTGACCTTAGCATGAAATATCACACCCCTAACCTATTTAGTATACAAGAGGTTAGAAGGTGTGGCAATTCATCCATTCGGATTTTCAGTACTATTTTTTTGTGGTTGTGATGGAATTTCTTTCTTACTAGTTTGTGTTGGACTTGCGTCCTTTTTACTAGTTTGATTCGATTTATTCAGTTGGGCATTTTTTTTACGAAGTTCGTCATTTTCAAGTTTCAGTGCTTTTAACTCTGCACGAATTTTATAAATGCCATATAAGCCAACACCACCTACTAATATGCCCCCCATCAGAACCGAACTAATAATAACGATGACAAGTGGCCATTCAGCTGTTCCAAAAACATAATTAACGGTTACGACATCCATATTGATAACAGCAAAAATAGCAATTAACAAAGCGACAAACAATCCGATAATTAACCCCCATTGACCTTTCATCTTTTGATCACCTCTTTCTTTGAGTGTTGAGTGTTGATTTCAGAGCATTGAGCTTTTTTAAATTTTAAATTTTTAATTTTTAATTGTAAATTGTAAATTAATTACCTGAAAAAGGGTTGATATGAACGCGAACATCTTGAACATGCTCGAGCTTTATTAGTTGAGCTTTCACATTTTTACCGATGGCATGTCCTTGTTCAACGGTTATATGTGGATCAACACCTATTTTTATATCGATAATGACATAATGACCGTGCTCTCTAGCTAAAAACTCATCAATACACAATACCCCTTCTACTTCTTTAGCCGTATGTCGCATTTCGACTGTATCTTCATCATGGAGCACATGATCGAGTGCGTTATGAATCGATTGCTTTCCTAAACTGTAAGCCATTTTTAAAATAAGAATAGAAACAAATAAACCTGCTAATGGATCAGCATAAACGAGCCAAGGAACCCCGATATAACCCCCAACAATTGATGCACCAATCCCTAATAGCGCAGCAAAAGAGGAGAAAACATCTGAACGGTGGTGCCATGCATCAGTAATTAATGCTTCACTACGATACTTTTTCCCTAAGCGATATTTATAACGAAACATTAATTCTTTAACAATGATCGAAAAAATAACTGCATAAATAGCAATAACACCTGGTACTTGAATCGGCTCATTAAACGACTTAATCGCTGAAAGAGCAATTTCAAAACCGACAATAAATAATAAAACGGCAACTATAATCGCTGCGATTGATTCCGCTTTACCATGACCATAAGGATGATCCTTATCAGGTGGAAGCTTTGCAGCTCTGACACCTATTAAAACAGCTACAGAGCCTACTACATCTGATGCTGAATGGACAGCATCTGCAACAAGCGCTCGACTTCCAGCGAGCCAGCCTACAATTCCTTTAATTAAAGCTAAAACAATATTTCCAATAATACCTACCCAAGCGGCAAATTGGACTTTCTTAAATCGTTCATCCTTTTCCTCTACCATCTAATCACCTTATTTTTTATAATTTATTCCCTTTTATGTCTTTAAAGAAACTAACTGAGTGAATTTCATAATTTCTTAAAATGAGCCATTTCAAACTATGTATAGTTACTTAATGGCGATAATATTGAATTAAGAAATTCATTAAACTATGTATAAATTATACTTGCTACTATGAAAAATAAACCGTGGTTTTGTATTCAACCACGGTTTATTACTAATTCTATTATGCTTCATTCTCTGCAGTTTTAAAGCGTTTTTTTTGTAAACTTTTGCTCTTCCAAACAAGCCAAAGCTGTGCAGCGATAAATAATGATGAGTACGTTCCGGCCACTAAGCCAACTAATAGGGCAAACGAGAACGTTCTAATCGCTTCTCCACCAAACAATAGTAGAGCCCCCGCTGCAAACACAACCGTTAATACCGTGTTAATCGAACGAGCTAACGTTTGAATTAAACTTTTATTAACAACACGTGCTAAGTCCTCAAACGTTTTGACTTTCTTCTCATACTTTAAGTTTTCCCTGATCCTATCAAAGGTTACGATCGTATCATTAATCGAGTAACCGACAATCGTCAAGACGGCAGCAATAAATGGTAAATTGACTTCCATTTGCGTAATGCTGAATACTGTAATAATGAAAAACGCATCATGTAAAAGCGCCACAATCGCTGCTAATCCGTAGATCAATTCAAAACGAATTGTTACGTAAATAATAATACCGATTGAAGCAAAAATGACAGAAAAGAAAGCGTTTCTAGCAAGTTCACGTCCGATCGTTGGTGTAACCGTACTTATGTTAGGCTCTGCACCAAACGACGTATCGAAATGCCTTTGAACTGTTAACATTTCTTCCTGATTTAGAACTCCGATAAATGAAGCATACGCCATTTCATTGCGATCTCCAGCGAGTAATACATCATCAGGTTCTAGGCCAATCTCAGCAAATTCTGTATAAACGACATCAGCCGTTAACCCTTCCTCACCTAAAAGCTCAACTTTTGTTCCACTCTCAAAATCAATTCCTAAATTTAACCCGATGGTCGATAGTAAAATCACTCCGACTATGGCTAGGATTCCTGAGAAAATAAAGAACTTTTTGCGGTGTTTTACAAAATCTAGCTTCGTTTCTCCATAATTAAAGTTCACTAATCTCACTCTCCTTCACACCAAAAAGTCGTGGCTTCTTGTTTAAAATTCTACTGTTAACCCATAACCCAAGAAGAAGACGTGAACCGTAAACAGCAGTTAAAAAGCTTGTTAAAATACTTACAATTAACATAACAGCAAACCCTTGAACAGCCATTGTCCCGAAATAGAACAACACTGAGGCTGCTAAAATCGTCGTAATATTAGCATCTAAAATCGTTGATAAAGAACGGCGACTTCCCGCTTTAAACGCAGACATCGTCGTTTTACCACTACGAAGTTCATCTTTAATTCGTTCGTAAGTAATAATGTTGGCATCCACGGCCATACCGACCCCTAAAATTAATGCTGCGATCCCTGGTAATGTTAGGACTGCATTCATCAAGTTAAAAATAACTAAAACTAAATAAATATAGAAAGACAACGTAACAACCGCAATGATCCCCATAAATCGGTAATATACGAGCATATATAGGAAAATTAATGCTATACCGATAAAGCCAGCATAAATCGTTCTTTCCATTGCTTTTTCACCAAGTGCTGCCCCGACAGAGTTCGAATAAACTTCTTCAAGACTAACCGGCAAAGCACCTGCATTAAGAACATCTGCTAAAAATTGAGCTTCGGCAAGAGTGAAATTTCCGGTAATACGAACATTTCTCGTATTTAACACTTCACTAACACTCGGCGCAGAAATAAACTTTTGCTCAGCCTCTGGCTTCAGCCTTTCTTCCATAAAAGAATCGCCGTCTTCGTAATCTAACCAAATAACAAGCTGACTTCCTAACACTTCTCTAGTAACTTCTGCAAATAAATTTGCATCTTTTAAGGTAACTGCTACTTCAGGACGATTAGCTTCATCAAACGTAACACTAGCGCCACCTTCTCGTAGGTCTGCACCGTCCAACTTTAAATTATCATCGACATCACGAAAGGTTAACTGCGCTTCTGTTGAAAGAAGTTCACGTGCTGTTTGTTGATCTTCCACTCCAGCAAGTTGAACACGAATTCGATTTTCCCCTTCAATCGCCACATTCGGTTCTGAAACACCGATAACGTTAATACGTTGATTCAACGCCGTTACCGTACTTTTTAACACCTCTTCATCTATTACATCACCTTCATGAGCAGGATGAACTTCATATAAAACTTCAAATCCACCTTGAAGATCCAAGCCTAGCTTAATTTCTCTTGCATTGTCCATTGCAGTTGTCGAAACGAGACCTGCAAGTAAAGCAACAATAAGAAAAAAAGCGACAATCCGACCTTTTTTCACCATCTTTTAAAATGCCTCCTTGT
>SKOL01000285.1 GCA_007120055.1 Anaerobacillus sp. | reverse complement strand
TTAATAGAAGATTGCCCAATTATAGAAGAAATAACATTATAGCGATCTTCAACTTGCTGCTTCTCCCCGCATAAAATACGTAAAACATCATTGAGCGGAACGTATTTTTTGCCCGCTTTAGTAACCATAAGGTTTTCAGCTGTCACTTACTGTCCCCCCTGTCCCTTTTTTATTATTCCCGCACCAACATCTTCCCCTGTTCAACAATATAATCATTCAAATCTAGTTAATGAAGTTATTATATAAGTATGTTGAAAACCGTTCATTTAGAGTATTAAAACACATTAATTAGTACGTTGTAACGATTAATAAAGTTTCATATATTTCAGAAAAAATATAATTTTTTTAAATAATAGCTCTTATGTGGAGGAGTTAGTGAACTAGCGTAGAAATAAAGTATTGATATGAAAGTAAAGGGGAGTGTTGCTTTTAAGATAAGCATTTAGGCTCAACTGGTATTTTTAGAAATAATAATTGTACTAAATTCCTAGAAGTATTAAATATTTGGGAGTGTTTATTACATGGAAAGTGTTTTGGTTAAAGAAAAAAATTTATCTTTTATTGACCCTCTTGTGCCATTAAAAACAATTAATTATATTATTATTCACCACACGGGAGGGAAAGGCTATAACATAATAAAAACGCATAAATTCCACCAAAATGAACGGAACTGGAGTGGGATTGGTTATAATTACTTCATTGAAAAGAATGGAGATATTTTTAAAGGCAGAGGTTATAGTGTTGGAGCGCATGCTTATTCTTATAATAGAAATAGCCTGGGAATAGCGCTAGCAGGTAATTTTGATATTTCACACCCCTCTGAAAAACAATTACAATCTTTGAGGGGATTTTGTAATTATTTATTAAAAGAGTTCAATCTAACACCTAAACATGTTTTAGGTCATAGAGAATTAAGAGAAGTAACCAAAAGTTGTCCCGGAAAAAATTTCAACTTAGTACAATTTAGAGAAACTTTAAAATGCACTAGGAACACTTTAAAGTATGAAAAAACA
Source organism: Anaerobacillus sp. (assembly GCA_007120055.1). Next base: position 2,846 of record SKOL01000285.1, on the reverse strand, counting down.
TTTTCAGAATGAAATTATTCTTTTACCTGCTATTAATATCATAGGGAAATATACAATCAGAGGTAAACATATGCAATTAATCGAAAAAGCGATCGAAGTAGCAACCGAAGCCCATGAGTATCTAAAAGTTAGTCTGAAACGAAATGAAAAAAAGGTAGTTACCTTTTAGATTAGAGTGTTATTTCACAATCGATTGTGGAATAAGTTTTTTACCTCAATAGGAACGGTTAATCCAACCCCTCTTAAACAAAATCTATAGAATTAATACTTCTTATTTATAATTTTTCAAATATTATCATTAGTAAGAAAGGTGCAAAAAAATTACATAGAGTTACAAAAAAATAATAGAAAAGGTGATGTTCTCGGTGGGAGGGTGGATTAGAGGACCAGTAGCAAACACGTTATTGGAAAAAGAAGCAGAATAGCAAGCGAGGATTGAAAAAGAAGTTTCACTAAAAAGGAACGATTATGAACGGAAAGCTTTGAATGCTGAAAAATCTAGTAGAGTGAGTAATCCTGAATTTGCAAATAGAGGTTTTGCAAAAAAACTCATGGATTATATACGTGAAAGTAATAATGGTTGAAAATACCCAACAGTTCAGGAAATGAATTATTGTGACCGACAAACCTGAAGATCAGAATCTGAGCAGCAAGTGAACGCCTAAAAGGCAGGAATGCAGAAATGCTGCAACATATGAAATTCACTTTTTTATAGATAAGGAAGTGCTAGTGGATGCATGATCATCAAATATTTATTAGCTATTCAAAGAAAGATAAGAAGCAAATGGAGAGAATTTTCCAATATCTAGAGGAAAAGAACTTGAAATGTTGGTTCGATTCTCGAAATATACCTACAGGGGGGATGTACTCTAAAGAAATTATGCTGGCAATTAAATCCAGCGATGTTGTACTGCTGATCCTATCTCAAAATTCCCAAAACTCTAAGCATGTAATAAATGAAGTGGATAATGCGTTTAACTACGATAAAAAAATTTTCCCAATCAGAATTGATCCTTCTGAGTTAAAAATAGAGTTCCAATATTACTTAAGCACTAGTCAATATATTGATATTATAAATAATCAATTAGAAGACAGTTTGTCAATAATATCAGCTGATATAAAAAGGTATTTGAGAATTCCTACAGTCACTAGAAATGCTTCACAAAATCAAAAAACACCTATAACACTGGCTATAAAAGAAAATCAACCTGTAAAATCCTATTTGCTGGGAATCAAAGGTATTTATTATCAAAATCCGGATAGCATCTACTTTTTTACGGATACGACAAAAAATAGTTCACAATTTAAAAGGGATATTGAAGAAGGTGGAATTAATTACTACCTTTATAAAATTGGAAGTGGTTATATTGTAGAGAAGGGTTTTATTAAAAAGATAATCCCAGAACCGAACGGCAAGTATTTTAAAGCTGTTTTTGAAGAACGACAAAAATTTGAGAAGCCGCTTTCTATACCAAAATGGAAAAGTGCAAATCTTGGTATTATTCCACTGACGAAAGCAGATACAAAGATGATTAATGAGGAATACACGCAGAATCTGCAGGAAGGAAAAAATAATGCAAAAGTCTATCAAGAGCAGTCAAAGATTCCTTTAGGAATAGTTTATTTTAATATGTATAAAGAAGGTTATTCAGAAAAGATTAAAGACTATTTGGAAGGCTTGGGTTACCCGACATATTTGTTAGAAGTAAATGAAGCAAAAAAAGCTAAACTGACAAACTTTAAACTATTAATTCTATTATATTCAAAGGAATACCAAAGGGAGTTAGTAGAGTTTGTGGAGCACGGCGTGAATAACGGTATACCCTTTATTAAAGTTACAATGCCGATGCCCAAAAAGCGAACTCAACTACAACCTCATCGAGAGGAAATACTGTTAGGTTATATAACGAAAGATATTACACGCCAGTTATTTTTACTTGAAACTAGAGGGTTAAATATTGGCCATGAGGTATTTTTATCCTCTAATACGAGAGACAATACTATAAGCAGCATGCTTTATCAAAAATTTGAAGACAACAATATTCGTTGTTGGTTTACGCCAAGAGACTTTTTACCTACGACCGTTAGTACAAAAGATCAGACGAATACCGCTTTAGTGAATTCCAAAGCCTTTATCCTTGTATTTTCGAAACACACGCAAAATAGTGTTCATAATATGAAAGAACTAGAGATCGCCATTAGCTTGAATATGCCAATTTTTATATTTCTTAGGGATTCAAATAATGTAGATCAAAAAATACTAGAAAAGCTAGAGATGAAGAATGTGCAAAAAATAGTCTTTGAGAAGAGAAGTTTGTCTTTGTTAATAGAAGAAGTAAAAAAGGTTTTATAAAGATTGCATTAATAGAATAGGAATACTAAAGCATACACCATTAAGCTTAAGTTAAAGTGCTTTTATGATCAAAATTTTTATGCATGACTTATAATTTTAGATGGACATGGTACCGGACTCTCATTGCATTAAAGCGTTCCTTTTGTCGGGGGGAAGCAACCCTCTCCCTAACATAGCTAATGAGGCTTTAATCAGGCACTCTATTCACATAGATCAAAATGAATTTAAAAATATTGTTTGCTTTGGTAATTGTAATGAAGTCTTAAGCAATGACAACTTTGTAAATTAAAAAATGGATGATGACTTCACTAAGAAATTAATAGAAAGGAAAAGCTTATGTTTTCAGATTATATTGTGGTGGATAAACCATTTAAAGAGAGAAGGATTTATGCGACCTTAAAAATGCAGTGGCCTTCTCTTAATTTTATCGTAACTTCACCTCAAAATTCTTATGAATCATATTGCAGTTACTATAATGACTCTGTTGAATTAG
>SKOL01000628.1 GCA_007120055.1 Anaerobacillus sp. | reverse complement strand
TTTTTATAACTGCCAAAAAAATGGCGGTTATAAAAAGGAAAACGAAATGACGGTTCCGAAGGAAACTAGTCAACGACAGTGACGTTTCCGAAAGAGCCGTCATTTAATGTGGCTTCTGACATCATTCAACCATTCGATCACTCGCTCTTTATTTCGCCTTCCTTATATTGATAGTATTGTTGTTGTATCTCTGGGTAATCCATTAGTGTATCTTTAAATCTACGAAACACGCCTCTGTGTCCAGAGAGTGCTCTGTACAACTTATCTTGAACTTCTTCCGATTTAACAGTTTCACCGAAGCCTTCTTCAACTTCCTCGTTTAATTTCTCATATTCTTCTCCACTATCCAAATAGTCCGAAAAAAAGACAATTTCATTGGTTTTGATATTAAAATAGTACGAGTGTTCCATACTGCTATCATCATAACTATCTACTAATTCTTGCAAAACTTCATTTGATATTCTCATTTAAAAACCACTCCTTTTAGTACCGTTTTAACCATTATAATTATTTTTATTCATATTTTCATAGCATGTTTTAAAAAATTTAACACTGATCCTGCTAACAGTGGGATTCTCACCTCTCTATGAAGCTCTTGATCATTTTTTTATGGAAAAAAGTTCTTATCTCTTGACAAAAGAACACCTTTTATATAATAATTGGTATTGAATTATAATCATTATAATTAAACAAAAGCAAGTTATAATTCTTAAACTACAATTTCTAGGAGGAAGATGAATATGTCATTAATTGGAACTGAAGTATTACCATTCAACGCAAAAGCTTTCAGAAACGGAGAGTTTGTAGAAGTATCAAACGAAGATTTAAAAGGTCAATGGAGCATTTTTTGTTTTTATCCAGCAGATTTTACATTCGTATGCCCAACTGAGCTTGAAGATCTACAAAACGAGTACGCTGCATTAAAAGAACTTGGCGTAGAGGTTTATTCAATTTCAACTGATACTCATTTTACACATAAGGCATGGCATGACAGCTCAGAAGCTATCGGAAAAATTACTTACACAATGATCGGTGACCCGTCACAAAAGATTTCTCGCAACTTCCAAGTTTTAAACGAAGAGGAAGGTCTTGCTGATCGTGGTACTTTCATCATCGATCCAGAAGGAATCGTTCAAGCTGTTGAAGTAAATGCAGGTGGCATTGGCCGTGACGCTAGCATTTTAGTGAACAAAATTAAAGCAGCACAATACGTTCGTAATAATCCAGGCGAAGTTTGCCCAGCTAAATGGCAAGAAGGATCTGAAACATTAAAACCAAGTCTTGATCTTGTAGGAAAAATTTAAGGAGTGCTGTAAATGGTTCTTGAAGCTGATATTAAAGCACAATTAAATCAATACCTTCAACTACTAGAAGGTGATATCGTCCTTAAAGTTAGTGCCGCATCCGATGATATTTCAACTAAGATGCTCGCTCTTGTCGACGAAATTGCTTCAATGTCTTCGAAAATTACAGTTGAAAAAACTGAATTATCGAGAACACCAAGCTTTAGTGTCAATCGTGTTGATGAAGATACTGGCGTTACTTTCGCCGGTATCCCTCTCGGACACGAATTCACTTCACTTGTGCTAGCATTGTTACAAGTTAGTGGAAGAGCTCCAAAAGTTGATCAGAAAATCATTGACCAAGTACAAAGTATTAGTGGTGAATATCACTTTGAAACGTATGTAAGTTTAAGCTGCCACAACTGTCCTGATGTCGTGCAAGCTTTAAACATGATGAGTGTGCTTAACCCTGGTATTACGCATACAATGATTGATGGTGCTGCTTTTAAACAAGAAGTAGATAGCAAGAACATTATGAACGTGCCATCGATTTACTTAAACGGCGAATTCTTCGGTGGCGGTCGTATGTCAACTGAAGAAATTCTCGCTAAAATCGGTAGTGGTCCAGATGCATCTGAGTTTTCAAATAAAGATCCATTTGATGTTCTTGTTGTTGGTGGCGGTCCAGCTGGGGCAAGTGCAGCGGTCTATGCGGCTCGTAAAGGAATTCGTACGGGTATTGTTGCTGAACGTTTTGGTGGTCAGGTTCTAGATACAATGAGTATCGAAAACTTTATCAGTGTGAAACATACGGAAGGGCCTAAGCTCGTTGCTAGCCTTGAAGAACACGTAAAAGAATACGATATTGATATAATGAATCTACAACGTGCTAAAAGTATAGAAAAGAAAGATCTTTTCGAACTTGAACTTGAAAATGGTGCTGTTTTAAAGAGTAAAACGGTCATCGTATCAACAGGTGCACGTTGGCGTAACGTTGGTGTCCCTGGTGAACAAGAGTTCAAAAACAAAGGTGTAGCCTATTGCCCTCATTGTGACGGACCATTGTTTGAAGGAAAAGACGTAGCTGTGATCGGTGGCGGTAATTCCGGTATTGAGGCAGCAATTGATCTTGCAGGAATCGTCAAACATGTTACTGTTCTCGAGTTTATGCCAGAATTAAAAGCTGATGAGGTACTACAAAAACGACTTTATAGCTTACCTAACGTAACCGTCTTAAAGAACGTACAAACGAAAGAAATTACTGGTACTGACACGGTTAACGGTATTAGCTACATTGATCGTGATACCGAAGAGGAGAAACATATCGAATTACAAGGTGTGTTTGTTCAAATCGGGCTTGTTCCGAATACCGATTGGTTAGACGGTGTCGTTGAACGTAACCGTATCGGTGAAATCATCGTTGATAAGCATGGAACTACTACTGTTCCTGGTTTGTTCGCTGCTGGCGATTGTACAGATAGCCCATATAATCAAATTATTATTTCAATGGGATCAGGTGCAAATGCAGCTTTAGGTGCGTTTGATTATATCATTCGAAATTAATAAAGATGACTGAGTGTAATATAGTTAATATTTCATTATGGTCATAATCAAAGCTCTTACTGTCTGTTCACTGGCAGTAAGAGCTTTATTTTTTCACTACCTCCTTTTCTCCCAACTCATAAAACTTTTACAATCTGAAATATTCGAAAAATAAAATTAATTCCCTAGACTTACAAATGGTAATTAACTATAATAGAGGAAATGCAAAATGTATGGAAAATAACTTTTTTTCTAACTAAAAAGAAAGTAAAACGAACTTTTTACTTTCATAATAAAAACTCGGAGGCGATTAAGTTGTTAAATACTGATGCTCACTACTATCCTTATACTTCTCAAAGAAATGTTGTATATGGAAAAAAAGGAATGGTTGCGACTTCTCAACCATTAGCTGCTCAGGCAGGATTACAAATACTTAAGGAGGGTGGAAACGCAATTGATGCTGCAATTGCAACTGCAGCTTGTTTAACTGTTGTAGAACCAACATCGAATGGGATTGGTTCTGATGCATTTGCATTAGTTTGGGTAAATGGAGAGCTCCACGGATTAAATGGTAGCGGTCAAGCCCCTGAAAAACTGACGGCAGAAGCTGTTTATCAAGCTGGCCACAAAGATGAAATGCCCAAATACGGTTTAATTCCTGTAACAGTACCTGGTACTCCTGGCGCATGGGCAGAATTATCGAAAAAATTTGGAAAGTTACCACTTTCACAAGTATTAGCACCAGCCATCGATTATGCGGAGAACGGCTATCCCGTCTCTCCTACTCTAGCAAAATACTGGAAACAAGCTTATGAACAATTTTCCAAAGTATTCAAAGGCGAAGAATTTTCTCCTTGGTTTGACACATTTACTCCTAATGGAAAAGTTCCAAAAGCTGGTGATGTGTGGTCTTCCCAAGGACATGCAGACACATTGCGCCTTATTGCAGAAACAAACGCAGAAGCTTTTTACACAGGAGAAATAGCAGATAAAATTGATGCATTTTCTCAAGAGCACGGTGGGCTAATTCGTAAAA
>SKOL01000648.1 GCA_007120055.1 Anaerobacillus sp. | reverse complement strand
CCAGCCATACCGGAAATTTGTCCTGTCAAACGCTTTTTTACTAACGGGATAATCGCAAACGTCGCCCCTTCAGCACCTTGAATAAAAAATGAAGTTAAAATCGTTACAAATATTGCTAATGTTATTGGCCATGATGAATTAATAAATCCCATAAACGCTAACCCTATTGTGATTCCAACAATGTATATAAGCATTATTTTTTTGCGGTTTTGCATACGGTCTGAAAACCAGCCCCCTAAAGGGCGAGCAAGTAAATTAACAAAAGCAAAAGAAGAAGCAATTAACCCCGCTGTTGTGAGTGACAAATCAAATGTCGTTAAGTAAAACAACGGCAGCATCGAAACAATCGCTAGTTCAGCACCAAAATTTGAAAAGTAAGTCGTATTGAGAGCGGCAACCGTTTGAAAACTGTAACGATCGTCTTCAGGTACACCTTTTCGTAAAATAGGGACGTTAACTCGTAACGTTTGAATAAGCTGGTATAAAAAGTTAAGCACTAAAAGCCCGATGATGACATAATAAGCGGTTAAATTAATAAAATCGAGATGTAATAGTCTCCAGGCAACGACGCCTAGTGCAGCAAAAAGTGGAATTGTCCAAAGAATTAAAAGGATCATGTCTCCCCAGCTACTTACTTCTAATGCGGCTATTTTTCTCGGTGATTGATACACTTTTCCTTCCGGTGTGTCTGTTACTGTGAAAAAAAAGAAAATTGCATAAGCAATACATAGTACTCCACTAAAAGCAATTGCATACCGCCAGCCATCTTCAGGGCTAAAAAAGTAGGTCGCTATAAAAGGTAACGTCATTGCGGCGAAAGCTGATCCAAAATTACCAAACCCAGCATAAAATCCTTCAGCAAAACCTACTTTTTTCGGAGGGAACCATTCAGCGACGAGACGAATTCCGACAACGAAGCTAGCGCCAATCCCACTTATTAGTAGCCTCGCTACAGCGAGTTGTGCCCAGGTAGTTCCGAAAGCAAAAATAAAAGTCGGGATAGACATAATAATTAGAAGCAATGAAAAAACGATTCGTGGTCCAAGTTTGTCCAACAACATTCCAATGACCATTCTAGCAGGGATTGTTAGAGCTACGTTTAAAATTAATAAAGTAGAAATATGATCCATCGTCATCCATTCAACAGTTTCGACCATCGTACTAGCCAAGGGAGCGATGTTAAACCAAGCATAAAAAGAAACAAAAAAAGCAAGCCATGATAAATGTAAAATTTGCACTTGCCGATTTTGTAAATCCAAAAGCTCTTTAGGTCTCATATGTACAGCCTCCGTAAAATATAATTGTCCTTTTAGTTTTTTATTTAAACGGTCAATTATGTGGCTATATTTGAAAAATTTTAAGAGGGGCTGCATGAAAAGTGTCTATCACTTTTCATGCAGCCCCCTCATTATTATTAAAATTTACGTTTTGTGATCCTTAAAATTATAAAATACCTATTGAATCCAAAAAGATTACTAATAGAATAACCGGTATCACGTAACGAATCAAGAAGCTCCATAATTTAAATAATGGGAATTTATTTCCTTCTTTCTCGATTTCGAGCTTCACCTCATGTGGCTTCCACACCCATCCTAAAAAGATACATAATAGGAATCCGGAAAATGGGATTAGCACTTGAGCCGCGATAAAGTCAAACAACCCAAAGATCGTCAGGTCAAATACAGTTATATGTGATAGTGGACCAAATGATAGCGCAGTGAACGCACCAACTGTCGTAATCACTACTCCAGTAACTGGAGCAGCTACTTTACGAGAAAGATTGAACTTTTCTTTTACAAAAGCAACAACAACTTCTAATAAAGAGATCGCAGAAGTTAAGGCAGATACAAAGACGAAGAAGAAGAAAACTATTGCAAAAATCGTTCCAAAAGGCATATCAGTAAAAATATAAGGAAACGTGATAAACACTAAGTCAGGCCCACGTCCTGGATCAATTCCATAGTGAAAGACTGCAGGAAAAATAATTAATCCAGCTAAAATCGCAACAAAAACATCAAGAAAAACAATTCCTCCAGCATTCCCCACTATACTATTTTCGTTTCGTTTATAACTTCCGTAAGTAACATACATTCCAGTAGCTAAGCTTAAACTAAAGAAAGCTTGTCCTAAAGCTGCTAAGATAACTCCTGAATTAATTGCAGAGAAATCAGGTTGTAAGAAAAATTGTAACCCTTCTTGAGCATTTTCTAAGCTGGTACTCTTAAAAACTAATATAATTAATAAAACAAAAAGTGTAGGCATTAAAATGTTATTCCATTTTTCAATCCCTTTTTTCACACCTCTTAGCACAATTAATACAACAATGCTCATTAAAAGTGCTTGCCATACAATCGGCATAATTGGATCAGTAATAAAACCACCAAATGCATTTTCATAATTTTTTTCATTGGCAATTAGGTTTCCAGTAAGGGCAAGAATAAAATAATAAAGAGCCCATCCAGAGATCACGGAGTAGAAGGATAAAATCATAAAGTTTACAATGACTCCAATGAACCCATTCAAATACCATTTTGAATTAGGTTGGATCACTTTATAGCTATCCATGGCATTGCTACGTCCTTTTCTCCCGATACTAATTTCACCAATGATTAAAGGCAGTCCGATAAGTAGGACGAATCCTAAATATAATAATACGAATGCAGCCCCACCGCCTTCACCAACGACAAATGGAAACCTCCATATATTTCCTAAACCGACTGCTGAACCAGCAGCGGCAAGCATAAAACCGAATCTTGTTCCCCACTGTTCTCTAGGCTCGTTAAGGTTTGATGTATTTCTTGTTGACATATAAATTCTCCTCTCAACTTTCTAAGCTCTCTCTTTTTATATTGTCTACTTTTGACATATATTTTTCTATTAACCTTAAAAAAAATTAAATGGTTAAAAGCGTTAATGCGTTAAAGTGTTGTAAGTAATTATTATCCTATCATAATTTTTTCCTGGTGACTAGCGATAAAATCACTTAATATCTACCTTTTTATACGTTGTATGTAAAATATTAGGTAGTTGGTGATTTGGGGCTGTTAAAAATTAATATTCGTCATGTTATAGTAGATGATAAAACAAAACGATGTTGTTGGAGGGGTGCGTTTATTTTTACTCTCGAAATGAAAACAGGAGAATTCGAACTCATTTACGAGTATTATTATAGATCGTATAAGATAACTTCAATCAATAAATTACTATCACAAAAAACTCGGTAATATCGCCATTTATCCCTTTTTCCTTTTTATAAAATTTATGGTTTAATTAAATAACGAACTGTTCGTACAGAATATACTTTACAAACAATAAAATGTTTATGGAAGGAAGTGTCATGTTTTGGATAAAAGTGACAGGTCGATTTTTAAAATATCCGTTGCAATCGCTAGTATTTTCGTATTAATAGGTATACTTATCCCTAATCAATTGGGTCAAGCGATGGGAGTAGCACAAAGCTTTATGCTTGAATCATTTGGGTGGTATTATCAGTTAGTCGCTACGTTTTTCCTCGTATTTGCGATTTTTATGATCTTTAGTAAGTATGGAAAAATAAAACTTGGAAAACCTGACTCTAAACCTGAGTATAGTCGTCCAACTTGGTTTGCGATGTTATTCTCTGCAGGAATGGGGATTGGGCTCCTTTTTTATGGGGTTTCAGAACCGATTGCCCACTTTGCTGCTCCACCAATGGGAGATGGAAGCACAGAACAATCAGTCATTGTCGGAATGCGTTATACGTGGTTACATTGGGGGTTACATGCATGGGCGATTTATGCCATTGTTGCATTAGCACTTGCATATCAAAAGTTTAGAAAAGACGCACCTGGATTAATGAGTGCAACACTTTATCCTGTGCTTGGTGAAAAGGTGAAAGGTCCGATCGGTCAAACGGTCGATGTTGTAGCTGTATTTGCGACTTTGTTCGGAGTAGCAGCCTCTTTAGGGCTAGGTTCTCAACAAATAAACGCTGGCTTAGAATATCTTGTCGGTATTCCTAATAACTTTATGGTTCAAATGATGATCATGGGTATCATAACAGTTCTTTTCATCATCTCAGCAAACACAGGTCTTTCAAGAGGAATTAAGATATTAAGTAATGTCAATATGTCTTTAGCTACGATATTACTTTTTGCAATGCTGATCCTCGGTCCAACATTATTTTTACTTAACTTGTTTACAACTAGTTTAGGAAGCTATGTACAAAATGTTGCTTTAATGGGATTACGCTTGTCACCATTTGAAAATAGCGAAGCTGCCTTTACTCAAGGTTGGACGGTCTTTTACTGGGCATGGTGGATTTCATGGACCCCATTTGTTGGGATGTTCATTGCTCGCGTTTCAAAAGGAAGAACAATTAGAGAGTTTACTGTAGCAGTTCTTCTCGTGCCGACTTTAGTTTGTGCGCTTTGGTTTACTGTTTTCGGAGGCACAGGTATTTACTTAGAACTTGTTCAAGGACTGAATGTTTCTGGTCAAGGATTAGAAACCGCCTTATTCTATGTGTATCAAAACTTACCATTTGGGATTATTTTATCAATTTTAACAGTCGCATTAATTACGACATTCTTCGTTACTTCCGCTGATTCAGCGACGTTTGTTTTAGGAATGCTGACAACTGGCGGTAAGCTAAACCCGTCAAATCGAGTAAAAGTAACTTGGGGAATTATTTTAGTAGCATCAACGTTAGTGTTGATGGCATCAGGTGGCCTAGCCGGTTTACAAACCGCGATCATCGTTAGTGCCTTGCCACTTACCGTTATTGTATTAGTGATGTGCTACGGTTTAGTCAAAGCACTAAACCAAGATTTAAAAGAGCAGAACAATGAAGTCGCTGTAAAAAAAGAGAAAAAACTAGCTGATAAAACGGCTAGTTAACTGATTAGGCGTCTAGTTAGCTAATAAAACGGCTAGTTTGCGAATAAACGAAAGTCAATATATGAAAGCTACTATCCATGGTTGGGTGGTAGCTTTTTTTGATTCAATAAAAGGTCCCCCTCATGAAGTGTCGTGCAAAAAAAACAGGAAAAATCGCAAGTAAAAAGGGGAGCATCGCAAGAAAAAAGCAAAAATCGCAAATAAAATCAGAGAAACTCAATAAAAAGCACCTCCCATAAGGTGTCGTGCAAGAAAACTTTGGAAAATCGCAAGTGAAAAGAGGAGAATCGCAAGTAAAAAAGAAAAATCGCAAATAAAATCAGAGAAACTCAATAAAGAGCACCTCTAAAAAGGTGCTCACGTTGATATATGTTAAAAAATACACCTCATATTGGTGCTTTTAGACATCTTTCAACGATGCTGTTAAACTCTCTGCTCTTAAAACTGCTTTTACAACATAAAATCAAAAAATCTCGTCACCTTAGAAAGAATGTGGGTAACTAATTTTTTAACAAATGATACTTCGCCAGCATCAACTAGATCGCTTTCTTCATAAGAATAATCACCTTGTACGAGTAAACTATTTTTAAAATGGTGCTTCTTTATTTCTTTTTCAAGTTGCGTAGCTAACTCTTTACTGTCAATGACTACCATTGTTTCTGTACTTAAAAAACTACTGCGGTGATCGATATTAAATGATCCGATCACACTAAGTCTATTATCAACGACTAATGTTTTTCCGTGAATTGACCTTGGTCCTTGATATTCATAAATTGTTACCCCACATTCAACGAGCATCTTTCGATTATTCAGATAGCCCGAAAAAGCGAGCACATTCGGGGTTGCTGAAAGTGAGTTTGTCGATATTGTTATCCCGAGAGCCGAAACCGCTTCTTTGTCTACATAAGCTTGCATTTCTTTAGTAGGTATTACATATGGGCTTTGGACAAAAATTGACTCTTCTGCCATTTCCAGTAAGGTAGTGATGTTTTTCCAAACAATGGGCTCCTTATTGAGACGTTTAATTCCGTTATGAAGTAACGTTATTTTATTTGTAGGTATTGACTTTTCATGCCAATTATTTTGGGTGGGGAAAAGTTCGGGATGTATTTGTTTTGCACTAACTAATTTCTCTTTCAGTTTAGCTGCCGTTGCTTCACCACGTGACTGTTGTGATCGGTTCAGTTGTTTTATCGGACTTTTTGAAAATTCGTGCTGCCATACAAGGCTGAAATAGTCATTTAATTGATGAAGTACACTGTCCGGTGAAGTATCTAAGCTTTGATTAATAATGACCACATCACGATCATGGACAGTGCCGTCGTCAGTTGTAAAATATTTATCACCGATGTTCCTGCCACCGATCATTGCCAGGTTTTGATCGCTAATCATTATTTTATCGTGAAGGCGATTGTTCCAAGTCCACGGTTTTAGTAACGAGAGAGGTTCATAAAATTTCAATTCTATATTTGGATGGTTATAAAACGCATACTGTACTCCACGCACTGGACCTCTTAAGTTATGAAACATTCCATCAAGTAGCACCCGTACTTGTACCCCACGGTCCGCGGCTTCCATGATTGATCCAAAAATAACATCAGTTGAAAAACCAGAATGGATAGTGTGGGAAGTTATGTCTAAGGTTTCCTCTGCATTTTCAATAAAGTGAATACGAGCAATTAACGCTTCATCATTATCTTCTAAAAGAACGACTCGATCTGTTGACTTTCCTTCACTAAAAAAATTGCTCGTGGAATAGTTGTCAGATGTGGTAGGGTTATAAAAATTAAAAATAACTACACCAAAGATTAGTCCGTATAAGATGAAAGTAAGTGAAAATGCCAATGTCAGTTTTAATACCCATTTCATCTGTCCCACCCCATTTAGCGAGAATTCAACGATGCTATTATATAAGTATAATTTTTTGTTGAAGTTTAGAACTTAATTAGGGAGGGACATAATTTTTAAAATGATGAGAGAATTCTTTCAGCACCTCGTCTAGCTCCGGAAATATTTCTTGCCACTGGACCTAATTGAAGTTCTGCTAGAGCGCCGAGCAAATATAGTCCGTCTATCCATTCTAAAGAAGGTTTTGGTATTGGGTATCCACATGATGAACATGGTAAGCAATAAGTTTGGATCACTGTTTGTAACCAACTCATTCCAGGGGGCTTTTGTTCAAATCCCGTAGCTAATAAAATCCCTTCTGCAGCAACGATTTGACCAGATTTTAATTTTAGACTGTGGGCGTCATGTTGATAATCTTTCACTTCATCAATGATTACATTTAAGTTCCCGCGATTTTTTTGTTTTTCAATACTTGTTTTTAGTTCGGAAGGTAGCGACCCAGAATTTCGTGCTTCTTTTATCATTTTTCTTCGTTTTTCAAAACAATTTACTTTGTTAAATCCAGTCATAAACTTCGGCCCTAACCAACCAGGGTCTGAATCAAACTGGTGAACGGATAAAGGACGTCGAACAATCATAGTTACTTTGCCTGGCATTAACTTGCTCCACTTTAGTGCAGCATGGGCAGCACTAATTCCTCCACCAATAATTACAATTGGTTTATTAACCGTTAGCTGATGTTTATCATCAAATACATGAACGATGTTAGCACCGTTCTTTTTACCTTCTTTTGCCCAGTTTGGCCAATTTAATTGGTCACTTAAGCCGATGGCGATCACAATATTTTTAGCTTCCAGTTCTTTGCCACATTGTAATTGGACGTTCCAGCCACGTTTATTTGAACACTTCTTTAATCCGATAACTTTACCTGAAACCCAACATTTTTCTATTTCAATTTCGGATAATACTTCATCACAATGTTGATTAAAAAGTTGTAAGGAAGGTCGGTCGTAAGGTGCATAAAATTGAAGGGCTCCTTTTTGTTGATGTTGTTTAGCAAATTTTTCAAGAGCAAATGGTCGAGGGTCGATATGGTGAATCGACGGAGAACGTAAATAAGTCATTTGTAACTCCTTAGTGAACTGTTTCCAGTTTTGCAACGGTCTTTCTTTTCGGTCAACAATTAGCATTTCATTCGCTTTAATGTTTAGTTCTTGTCTCAAATAGCTAGCCATCGTACAACCTTGGATTCCGCCACCGATGATAATCCACTTTTTCATGTTGTTTGCTCCTTTGTAAAACGAAATCATTACTATTTAATAATATAAACAGTATGAAAAGATTGCAAGTTTGATGATACTAATACTGTATGCTAAAATACAAATCGAAATTGTTACGATTAAAATTAGAAAGAGGATGATAAATTCATGACAGATCATCGCATTCCAGTTACTGTGTTAACTGGTTATTTAGGCTCAGGTAAAACTACAATTTTAAACAACGTATTAAATAATCGCGAAGGGCTGAAAGTGGCCGTAATCGTCAACGACTTAAGTGAAGTAAATATAGATTCTGACCTTATCAAAGGTGGTTCGGCTATTTCGCGAATTGATGAGAAGTTAGTGGAGATGTCGAATGGTTGCATTTGTTGTACACTTCGTGAAGATTTATTAGTTGAGGTGAAACGGCTAGCTGAGGAAAAGAAATATGACTATATGTTAATTGAATCAACGGGGATTGGCGAACCACTTCCGATTGCGCAAACATTCTCTTATTTTGATGAGGAAACAGGAATAGATCTTTCTGATTATTGTCGATTAGATACGATGGTGACTGTTGTTGACGCATTTCGTTTTTGGCACGACTTTTCATCAGGAGATACACTCACCGACCGCAAGCAGGCCGCGAATGAAGAAGACGAACGTGAAGTTGTCGATCTATTGATTGATCAAATCGAATTTTGTGATGTTTTAGTTTTAAATAAATGTGATTTAGTAAAAGAAGAAGACTTGGTTGAATTAGAAGGTGTTTTACGAAAGTTACAGCCAAGGGCTAAATTTATCCGTTCGTCACACGGTCAAGTTGGTCCCACAGAAATTTTGAACACTGGGTTATTCAATTTAGAAGAAGCGAGTCAATCGGCAGGATGGCTTCAGGAACTGCAACATGAGCATGTACCTGAAACAGAAGAATATGGGATTTCATCATTTGTATACCGGGCGAGAAAACCATTTCATCCGGAACGGTTGTTGCAGTGGATCGAACAATGGCCAAAAGAAATCGTCCGCGCTAAAGGGTTAATATGGCTTGCGACTAGAAATAACATCATCGCTTTAATGAGCCAAGCAGGACCATCAGTGTCATTTGAGCCAGCTGGCTATTGGATAGCGTCTCTTACAGACGAAGAAATAGAGGAAACGTTACAAGAGGAACCTGAATTAAAGGAAATGTGGGATCCACAGTTTGGTGACCGTATTACAGAACTCGTCCTAATAGGTATTCGTTTTGATAAGGAGAAAATTACCGAAGGATTAAACGATTGCTTACTAACTGAAGAAGAGATGAAAGAGGACTGGTCTCAATTGAACGATCCTCTTCCAGAGTTTATGGAGTTGTAAAAACGTCGGATCAAGTAAAAAAAGCAATGAACAGAGAATTAGGCGCAATGAACCATTGATTAGCGGCAATGAACGAGGGGTTAGGCGCAATGAACTGTTGATTTTGGGCAATGAACAGTTTTTTTGCAGCATTGAACGAACACTAAAGACCGTGAACAAACTTTATGTGATGATAAAACGAGGGTAGTACTAATTTTCTATTCACGAATATGGAAAAATCGTCAATGAATCGTCATCGTCCTTCTTATAAGCGAAATAAATACTTTCCACCTTGTCGTAACCATGACGTTTTATTTCATTTAATATCCATTGTTCGTTTTTTTCAATAAGAGAAAGGTTATTTGTTTCAATTCTCCCTTCAGCAATAATAGTAATCGGTAAGCCACAGTATGAGGTTTCGATGTTTAAGTCTTTAGGCGTTAAAGGACGCAAATCTTCTTTTGATAAAACACTTATTTGCCCGTTCGGTTCTAAAATGGCATATTCAATATCTTGAATATCTGGGTAACCAGCGGCACGAACCGTCGATAATAATTCTGTTAGTGAATAGCGCAGTTTTTTTAAGTTTTTTTGAATGATTTTCCCATGTTTAATGATAATGGTAGGTTCACCGATGATGATAGATGTTAATCCTGCATAAAGACTTAATCTCGATACCACCAAATATAAAACACCAATTAAAACAATGCAGATTACTGCATGAAAGAAACCGGTCACTTTTATTGCGCCAAGCGCAGAATACGATAAAAAAATAATCGTTACTAAATCATACGCTGTCCATTGTGATAAAAGTGTCTTACCAAGTAATCTCATCACGATGAAAACCAAAATAAATAAACACCCTAATTTTAATGTTTCAATAATCATTTTTAAGACCTACCTGATTTTATTTTTAAAAGTAAGTTTTTTTCGTTTTTAGTTTAAAAAATTGAGCTCTTAAGTAAGGTTCCCGTGTATGACTTCCCTTTTATTTTCTCTATGGGAAAGTTTAAAATACATGAGCAAAAAATTTGTCACCACATAATGTTCAACAATGTTTATACATGTAGTTTTTAACAGTGTTAAACAGCTTCTATAGGGAATTCTATAACTGAAGTTGTATGAAAGGGAGGTCAAAAGCTAATGAGAAAAGAGCTTGAACAAGCTGTTGAACATGCGAATGAAACGAACCCTAGTTCTCGTAAAGGTGGTAAACCAAGCACCTCGAAAAAAACGAAAATGAAGAAGACAAATAGACATAGTTAAATGTAGAAATTAAGATGGAAGGTTCTCTCTGATCATGGAGAGGACCTTTTTGGTTAGGGGAAGTGGTAAACAAAACCGTAAAATTAGAGCGGGTGGAACGGCTCAATACGTAGTGTTTTTTCCGAAAATGTCGAAACGCCAATATGCGAGGTCACTATTTACGCTTCAATATTTATTTGTTATATTAAGTAAGTAAATTTAGGTAGGCGAAATAATTCGTACGAGAGTAGTACGTCTAGCTATTTTACCGCTACAGCAACCCCTAATGGATAATACACATCTTTTCTAGGGGGCTCAATCGTGACACCGCGTTGATAGTAAAATTCAACCTCAGAAAATCGTTCAAAAAGATTTTTGAACTCTTCGTCTGTAAATTGGTGAACGTGAAAAGGTTGTCCGCAGGGTATACCTTTTCCTTCACCGAATGGAGTAGATAATATGAGTTTTCCCCCTGGGTTCAATAGCTCGTACATATTTTTCATAAATAGTTGATCATCTTCAATATGTTCGATTGTTTCAAAGCTTAAAATCGTATCAAACGTACCGAGTTTTTCAGGTAATTCGCGATCAAGAACATCGCCTTTTTGAAACGTCAAAAGTGGATGGTAATAATTATCGATCGCGTACTTTAACGTTTTATCATCGATGTCGACACCGATCATCTCCGTAATTTCCTTTTTTCTGTCTTTTGTAACCATCTGACTACCGTAGCCTGTTCCGCAAGCTATGTCGAGAACACGTCCACGAACATATGGAGTTGAGAAATAATATCTCGCTACATGTTCTAAAAGCGAACCATTCATTGGTTTCATTTCTTTAGGTATAATACGTTCTCCAGTATCTTTTAACACTTCCATCACCGCTTATATAAATTTTTCCTTTAAGTACGTGAATTTCATAATTACCAAAAATGAGCCACATCATGCAATATATAGTTTGAGAACGGTTTTGACGCAACTATATATTGATCTTAGTGGCGAAAATCATGAATTATGATATTCACTAAAGTAAGATTATTATTTCATTATATTACAAGTGAAATAATAATGAAATGTAAGTAAGCCTGTTTTTTACGGGGGCCGCCTCCAGTGGACAAATAGGCGGAATGTCCACGAGGGGTGTCTGACACCAAAATATAATTTTCAGATTAATTAAACTTTGGGAATGTGATCAACTTGTGAAGTTAGGTAGTATTAAACAGTATTGGTGAGTAATAGAGAGAATTTATAATATGATGACCGCTTACAAGCGAATTTTGTTTCAGGGGCATTCATGTTACTATTCAAGGTATTGGAAACGGACTGACTTTCGTGAGAGTCGAAAGTCGCATATAAAAAACTTAGAAAGAGGTGTTCGCTTGAATTTACAAGCAATTAAACAAGAGTGGTTTAGCAATGTTAAAGGAGATACTTTTGCAGGTATTGTTGTGGCTTTAGCACTAATTCCTGAGGCAATTGCCTTTTCAATCATTGCAGGGGTTGACCCTATGGTTGGACTATATGCATCTTTTTGTATTGCCGTAGTTATTGCCTTTATTGGTGGACGTCCAGGAATGATTTCAGCGGCCACTGGGGCGATGGCATTAGTAATGATTACACTGGTTGCTGACCACGGACTTCAATATTTATTAGCAGCGACTATTTTAACAGGAATAATTCAAATATTTTTCGGAGTTTTCAAACTAGCTAAATATATGAAGTTTATTCCTAGGTCAGTAATGGTAGGGTTCGTTAACTCCCTAGCCATCTTAATTTTCATGGCGCAATTACAGCATTTTGTAAATGTTACATGGGTGATGTATGCACTAGTTGCTTTAACTCTTGCCATTATTTATATTTTACCGAGATTTACAAATGCTGTGCCTTCTACGTTAGTAGCAATTATTGCTGTAACAATGATTGCGATATTTGGTGGTTTAGGTGTAAGTACTGTAGGAGATATGGGTGCTTTACAAAGTGCATTGCCAATGTTCTTACTTCCGTCAATTCCATTAACATTAGAAACGTTAATGATTATTTTACCTTATTCATTAGCGCTAGCAATTGTTGGTATTCTAGAATCATTATTAACCGCACAAATTGTTGATGATATGACAGACACTGAAAGTGATAAAAATAAAGAAAGTCGTGGACAAGGAATTGCCAATGTTGTTGCTGGTTGTTTTGGTGGTATGGCTGGGTGTGCAATGATCGGACAATCAGTGATTAATGTTAAATCTGGTGGTAGAGGTCGTTTATCTTGTCTTGTAGCAGGTATTTTCCTGATGTTCTTAATTATCGTCCTCGGTGGAGTCGTAGTTCAAATTCCAATGGCTGCACTTGCTGGGGTCATGATCATGGTATCGATCGGTACGTTCGATTGGAGTTCTTTAAAAACTTTGCATAAAATTCCTAAAACTGATGCAACAGTTATGGTTGTTACCGTCTTAACGGTAGTTATCACGCATAACTTAGCTATTGGTGTACTAACAGGTGTCGTTTTAAGTGCAATTTTCTTTGGGGCAAAAATTTCTAAAGTTCAAGTTACGTCAAAGCTTTCGCATTCAGGTGAGAAGAAAACATACTTTGTTGAAGGGCAACTTTTCTTCGTATCAGTGACAGATTTTATCCAATCGTTTAACTTTAAAGATGAAGTCAAAGAAGTCGAGATTGATTTCAGTCGCGCACACCTTTGGGATGACTCAGCGATTGGTGCGATTGATAAAATTGAGATGAAATATGAACAAAGCGGGATATCTGTTCAATTAACAGGAATGAACAAAGAAAGTTCATTATTAATGCAACAAGTAGGTGGCTTATCGAAAAATTCCGGTCACTAAATATATATATAGTGTCAGTTAACTAGGCCCCCCCTGGTTAACTGACACTTTTTTGTATGGGGACGAGGGGACAGGGGGACAAACCTGTCCCCTTAAAACTCTTTAGTAATATAACTCATAAATGCACTAGGTGTGCAGTTAACGTATTTTTTAAAGACGCTGATGAAGTATTTATAGTCTTGAAATCCGACTTCAGTGGCGATGGTATAGATTTTTCCTTCTT